>NZ_JBHVDD010000110.1:0-26844 GCF_042802995.1 Streptomyces sp. NPDC057438 | reverse complement strand
CCAACCAGAAGTGGACCGGCCTGTCCGGGGCGAGCAACGCGTGTGCTCTTCCGTCGACCTACCGCTGGACCTCAACCGGCCCGCTGGCCCAGCCGGCGAACGGGCAGTCCGCGCTGAAGGACTTCGCCACCGTGAAGTACAACGGCAGGCACGTCGTCTACGCGACCACCGCCAACGAAAGCGGGTGGGGCTCGACGATGTTCAGTCCCTTCACGAACTGGTCGGACATGGGGGCGGCCACCCAGACCAAGACGAACCAGACCGCGGTGGCGCCCGAACTGTTCTACCTCTCGACCAAGAACATCTGGGTGATGGTGTACCAGTGGCCGGCGTTCCTCTACAGCACGTCCAGCGACCCCACCAACCCCAACGGCTGGTCCGCCCCGCAGTCGCTGTTCACCGGCACCCTGCCCCCGAACCCCGATCCGAACAAGGAGGACGCCCCGCTCGACGCGACCCTGATCGCCGACAACCAGAACATGTACATGTTCTTCGCCGGTGACAACGGCAAGATCTACCGGACGAGCATGCCGCTCGCGAACTTCCCCAGCAGCTTCGGCTCCTCGTACACGACAGTCATGAGTGACGAAACGGACCTGCTGTTCGAGGCGCCGGAGGTCTACAAGGTCCAGGGCCGGGACCAGTACCTCATGATCGTTGAGGCGTCGGGTACGAACCGCTACTTCCGCTCGTTCACCGCCTCCAGCCTGGACGGTCCGTGGACCGTCCAGGCCGGCAACGAGAGCAGCCCCTTCGCGGGCCAGGCCAACAGCGGTTCCGACTGGGCCCAGGGCGTCAGCCACGGTGACCTGATCCGTAACAACCCCGATCAGACCATGACCATCGACCCCTGCAACCTGCAGTTCCTCTACCAGGGCCTCCTCAAGGACGTCCCGCCGGGCACCAAGTACATGCAACTGCCGTACCGGCCGGGCCTGCTCACCCTGCAGCGCTGACCCGCCTGATCCACGGTGATGGCGATGTGGTGCGGTCCGCCGACGCGTGGACAAGCTGCCTACGGCGTGGGCGATTCCACCTACTGACCCGACACTCACCGCCTCAAGGAACCCCAGCCGTCCGACGGCTGGGGTTCGGCTCGAATCGGGTAAGGCAGAACGCCGCGCTCGCGGACCGAGCCGATGACGTGCGGCATGAGCAGGTTCTCGAGATACAGCTCGGGCGCGATGACCGCGTGGGACACGCCACAGTCGGCCAGGCCGGCGGCCAGTGTCGCGGCGGCACCGCCGATGGCCGGATCGATCGGGAAGCCGCTGGTGGAGAACACCTCGCGGGCCGACCGGGCCTCGCGGACGGCGGTGAGGATGTTGTGCGCGTAGGTCTGACGCCTCCTCCTCGGAGGCCACCGGCAGGTGGACGAAGACCCCCTCGGCCCCTCGGTAGGCGTCGGTCAGGTCGGCGGCGGAGGGGTATCCGGCGGCCACGACATGCTGCGCGCCGTGCACGACGGCGTCGGGGTTGCGGGTCAGAACGGTCACGGACTTGCCCGTGGCGGCGAGAGCGGCGACGACGGGGGCACCCTGGGCGCCGGTGGAGCCATGCGATGTCGCGGGTGACGACGGGTGACTTGGTGAGGATGCGGATCAGGCCCGGGTACTCGACCGCTTTCAGTTCGCGCAGGATGCCGCGGGTGAGCCGGTACTTCGTCTCGTGGCCCTGGCAGGGGTCGGTGACCGAGCTGAGCAGCATCGTGCCCCGCCTCGTGTGCTCCGGCATCTCCGCCAGCTCCTTGCGGGCGAGCTCGACCGCGTTCTTCTTCACGTACAGGTAGTCACCTTCACGTACAGGTAGTCACCCCACTCCTTGACCGACCGGCCGAACTGCCGCCCGGAGAAGCTGGCGAAGCAGTAGGCACAGCCCAGTACGCAGCCGGGGTAGGGGTTGATGACGTGGTCGTTCGAGGGGGTCTTCGGCTTCTGGATCAGAGTCTTCGCCTCGATCTCGACCGACTCCATGACGCTTCCTTCCTGCGGCCCGCGTCCGTGTCCGACGAGCCGGGGTCCTGTGCTGCCCGGGGGCCGACTGACGGCCGCCGAACCCATACACATGGAATAATAATCGATGGAAGTTGCTTCCATGGAATGGAAATGGTTTGCTGGAGGCCGAGCCGGTCCGGAGCCCGTCACCTCCGCCGGGTTCTCGCGGGCCCCCGCAGGGCGGCTGCCATCGCTTGGACCGGCCCGACTCAGAGACATTTCCCCCTTTTCCGGGAGTAAGGAGTGCGTGTCATGACCGTTCCCGCCTTCAACTCGGTCGCCTGGTTCGAGTTCGGCACCGACCAGCCCGAGAAGGTCAAGGAGTTCTACGGCGAGCTCTTCGACTGGAGGTACGCCCTCAACACCAACACCCCCGGCGTGACCTACCACTCCGTGATGACGCCTGGCGCCGGGCAGGCGACCGGCGGCGTGTGGGAGTCGGAGGGCACCTTCCCCAACTACGCGATCTTCTACGTCCTGGTCCAGGACGTCGCCGCGACTGTCGAGCGCGGCCGGGAGCTCGGCGCCAAGGTCCACATGGAGCCGGTCTCCGACTCCGCGGGCCTCACCTTCGCCCGGCTGGAGGACACTGCCGGCAACCACTTCGGCGTCTTCTCCGCACCCGCCCCATGAGCCCGACCACGGCCGCCAGCCGCCCGCAGCCGGCCGCTTCCAGGGAGCGGGCGGCCCCGTAAACCCGTGCCTCTTCCGCCCTGCCTCCCCGCCGGAGCGCGCCGCAGGGCCTCGCACCACCGTTCCCCCGACCGGGAGGTTCCCCGATGTCCGGCGCCAGCGCCACCAGCGAAAAGATCCCCGTCCGCGTCTACGGCGGCCCCACCACACTCTTCGAGTACGGCGGGCTCAGGTTCGTCACCGATCCCACCTTCGACCCGCCCGGCGAGTACCCCATGCCCCTCCCGGGCGACCACAAGCTCGTCAAGACCGACCCCTCACCGGTCACCGCCGCCGACCTCGGCCCCATCGACGCCGTCCTGCTCTCCCACGACGAGCACGACGACAACCTCGACAACGCCGGCCGGGCCCTGCTGGCCGAGGTGCCGGTCGTCTTCACCACCGAGAGCGGCGCCGACCGCCTGGGCGGTAACGCCCGCGGCCTGGCCTTCTGGCAGACCGCCGAGCTCAAGCGGCCCGACGGCGGCACCGTGACCGTCACCGGCGTGCCCGCCCGGCACGGCCCCGTGGGCTGCGAGCCGATCACCGGTGACGTCATCGGCTTCATGCTCACCTCCGACGACTTGCCCTCGGTCTACGTCAGCGGCGACAACGCCGCCCTAGAGCACGTCAAGGAGATCGCCGCCAGGTTCGCCCCGGTGGACACCGCGATCCTCTTCCTCGGCGGCGCCCGCATGCCCTTCGCCTTCGACGGCGCCCTGCTCACCCTCGACAGCGCCCTGGGCACCGAGGCCGCCAAGACGCTCGGCGCCCGACGCGTCGTCCCCGCGCACTACGACAGCTGGGCCCACTTCCAGGAAGGCCGCGCCGAGATCGAGGCCGCCTTCACCGACGCCGGCCTCGCCGACCGCCTCGACTTCACCCGATGACGCCGACCGAACCTACGGAGACCACGATGACTACTGCCAACCTCGACCTTGCCCGCGCCTACTTCCAGGCCGTCCAGACCGGAGACATGGCCGCCCTCGGCAACCTCCTCGACGCCGACCTCGTGTGGCACCAGCCCGGCGCCAACCAGTTCTCCGGCGACCACGAGGGCCAGGGCGCCGTCTTCCAGATGCTCGGCGCCATGATGGAGGCCAGCCAGGGCACCTTCGCCATCGACAAGATCCACTCGCTCATGGGCAACGGTGACCTGGTCGCCGCCACCATCCACTTCACCGGCCGCCGCGGCGACACGTCCATGGCCATGGACGGCGTGGATCTCCTGCGCATCCAGAACGGCAAGATCACCGAGATGTGGCTCTTCTCCGGCGACCAGAACGCCGAAGACGCCTTCTGGGGCCGCTGACATCCGCCGTGTGCCCCGAGGCCGGCCCGGCCTCGGGGTGGCGAACGGCCCCACCAACGTGAAAGGCATCGCATGCGGAAGATGACCGGCGAGCAGTGGCGGGCGTTCGTCACGCACGGCACCCGCACCGGCAAGCTGTCGACCGTCCGGGCCGACGGCAGCCCGCACGTCACCCCGGTGTGGTTCCTTCTCGACGGCGACGACATCGTGCTCACCACCGAGAAGGACGGCGTCAAGGGCCGCAACCTCGCCCGCGACGGACGCTTCGCCCTCTGCGTCGATGACGACCGCCCGCCGTACGCGTTCGTCATCCTCCAAGGATGTGCCGAGACCTCCGCGAACCCCGACGAGATGCTGCACTGGGGCGGTCTCCTCGGCGCCCGCTACATAGGCGAAGAGCGCACCCAGGAGTACGCCGCCCGCAATGGCGGCCCCGGCAACCTCCTCGTCCGTGCCCACATCGACAAAGTCATCGCTTTCAACGGCATCGCCGACTGAACGACATCGGGTGGCTGGTGCGGGGCCCGCGCGGCCGGCACCGGCGTCCGACCCGCAGCCTTCCGCTCCGCGTCCAGAGCACGTCCGGCCGCCCGCAGCGTACTGAGGACCGCGGTCACGTCGCGTACCGACTCCTCGGGAATCACCGACCCGATCCGCAGTTCCAGCTCCTCCTCGAAGACCTTCAGCGCCCCGTCCACCAGCTTCCGCCCCTCAGGAGTGAGCTCGACGATCGAGGAACGGCGGTCGTTCGGATTGGCCCTCCGCCCACACAGGCCCACCGCCTCCAGCCGGTCGACGACCTTGCTCGTGCCGCCCACCGTGATCGAGAACTCCTCCGCGATGTCCTGGATCCGCCGCCCGGGCTGCCGCATTAGGAGGTGCAGCACCTCGAACGAGGTCAGCGCCAAGTCGTACTCGGCCCGCAACCGCCCCTCGATGCCGTCCCACAACTCGATCTCCAGCGAGACCAGCTCCCGGTACAGCAGCTTCAGGTCAGTGTCAGCCATCACTCATCTTCCAAAGAATTATCTTCCACAGACAGTTAATTGTAGGTCACCGGCATCGGGACGGACACGACCGGGTGGCCGTATCGGCGGCGCAGGGCCGCGCTGGAGTCCGTGTATCCCCGCCCGTCGACTGTCGGCGCCGTGAGCGCTGTGCCCGTCGACCACGGAGGCCGACCTCGTGCGCGAGTGGCTGACGTGGGCGTCGGTCGGGATGGGGGCTTCAAGAGGCTCAACGACGTCTACCGCCCGTCGGTGAGGGGTTGGGAGAGGTACAAGGTCCGCAAGACGAGCGAGGCGAGCGTCGGCACGGTCACCGGTTCCCTGGCCGTTCCCCGCACACTGCTGCTCGGCAGGCACGGCGACGGAGGCCGCCTTCAGTACGTCGGTCGCACCACCGCCCTCGCCCAGGCGGCAAGTGCGGCGTTCGCCGGTCTGCTCGCTGCGGGGCGGCGCGGCCATCCGTGGACAGGCTGGTCGTTCTCCGCCGAGTGGGTAGCCAGGAAAAGCCGAACGTCACGCTGGTGGAACCCGAGCTGGTGGTGGAAGTCGGCGGCGACGTCACCCGCGACGCCTCCGCTGATGGCGACACCCCGCACGCTGGCACCGTGCCCGGCCCGACCTCTCCCCCGGCCGACCTCCCCCGCTGGACGTCACCGGCGCACTGACGGCCGCCGGGCGCGGCGGCCCAGCCGACGCGCAACAGGCTGAGCGCGCCCCGATCCCCGGCTGCGTCCGCGCCGCCCACCCCCCGCTCCCTCATCCTCAACTCCAACCAGGGCATGGTCGAAGGGGGTCGCAACGGGGATGTCAGCGGCCCGACCACGCCGTAAGCCCGTAGTGACCTGGGCAGACTTCGGGGCGCTGTGGAGGCCGGCGCAACACCTATCGCAACACTTGGCGCAACCTCTACCGCAACACTCAGCGCAACACCGGGCCTTATGGGGTGAAGCGGCGGGGGCAGGCTGGTCACGGTGTCGCCCAGCCATCGGGTGCCCAGGGTCTGGAGCTGCTCGCCGGTCGCGCGCACAACCAGGACCAGGATGTCGTCCAGGGCGAGCCGCCCGTTACTCCGAGCTGGAACGCGTCAGTGGACAGGGGTCGGGTTGGACGTGCGGGGACGGACGGTGGTTCTCGGGGGAGGCGAGGGGGGCGGGGACGGTGCCGTGGCGGCGTTGGCGTCGGCTGTATTCGGTGATGGCCTGCCCCAGGTCACGTCGGTCCACGTCGGGCCAGTAGTCGGGGGTGAAGTAGAGCTCTGGGCGGCAACGGCAGCCGAGATCAGAGCCAGTGCGGTGACCTTGGCCAGGACGAGGTGGGCGCGGGGGTAGCCGGCCATCGCCAGTCGGCGGTCGAAGCGGTTGCCGGAGAAGGTGGCGGCGAACATCATGAATCCGGTGATCAGGGTGACCGCGTTGAGCGCGCCGCTGATCTCGGTCAGTTCGTTGCCGCGAGGCGCCAGCGTCTCCCCGGTGGCGTGCAGCCGCATGTGCGCCGGGGTGTCGGGCATCGACAGGTAGGCCAGGGTCGTCCACAGGGGGACGAACAGGATCACGAGGACCATGGCGAACCGGTTGCGGCCGTGCTCGGTCAGCGCGAATCCGGTGGCCAGAGCGAACCGGGTCAGGTGGAACCTCACGCGGCCACCGCCCGGTCCGGGCGAAGCAGCCCGTCGTCCAGGCGCCACAACTCGTCCAGGCGCTCGGTGTCGTACGCCAGGTGAGAGACGACCAGAACGGAGCGTCCCGCATCACGCAGCCGCGCGGCGAGATCCCGCGGGGGTGGTCGGTGACGACCCGGCGCTTCAGGCGGCGTACCTGCTCTGCCGGACCCGAACAAAGCAACAGGACGCGGCGGAATGCGCGCTGATCCAACTGGTGCCTGCGGTGCTCCGCCCGGCCTGCTGAGCGCTGTGGACGGCGGCCAACGCCCTCGACGACCTTGCCGACGACCGCACGGCCGAATCCGAGGAACGAGCCGCAGGGGTCGGAGAATGGTTGATGGAAGCACGGCCGGCCGGGCTGAGCACCGTCCAGCTCGTTGCTGCTACCCGGTTGAAGAAGTCCCAGGTCCAGCGCGGTATCCGGTGCCTTCGCGATGTCGGTGCGGCGGAGAACGTGACTCCGGTCGTCTGGCGCTGCAGGGACGGCTATCTCGGCTATCTGTTCTCCGACGATCCGCGGACTGGATCGAGTACGAGAAGAAGCAGCTCGCCCCGCGAAGACGTTCCCCCTGCTCCGATCCGACGGCGTGCGTGCGGTCGTGGGCGCCGGTGATGGGCAGGCACATGTCCCGTCGGCCGGCTGTGGGCTGGGCGACCAGGAAGAGGTGGGACTGGGCTCCGAGGAGGGGTCCACGTCGGCCGACGACCCCCGGGACAACGGCCTGCCTCAACCATCGCCCGCGTACTGCAATACGAGACGATGTCACGCCCATTGACTCGAATTCCACCCTCGCCTATGGTGGAGGCACTTCTCGAAAGGACGGGACCAGCATGGAGACAGCCGCCCTGATCGGCGTTCTGCTCGTGTCATGCCCTGGCCGCCGGACCTACGACGAACCGCTCAGCTACTTCCCGCCGCGGGAAGGACTGCGCCCCGGTACGGCCGCCGGCGAGCCTCAGACCCCGTTCTGAGCAGCCCGACGCCGTTCGTCGCCGAGCGACGAACACCCGCCGCACCGAAACCTTCGTCGTCCGCCGGGTCTTCGCCCACGGGCTTTCACCGCATTGTCGAGGAGCACACCATCATGACCACCTCTGTCGGTCTCCAGCCGATCTCCGGACCGTCCGCCTGGCGCGGCGACGAACTGTCGCGGTCCACCGAATGGATCTACGTACTCAGCGATGCCGAGCGCGCCGAGCTGGAGGCACTGGGACGGCGCTTCGTCGCCGAGAACCCCGACCTGCGCACCGTCACCGCCGCCGACTACCCGTTCGACGCCTGCCGCGCGCTCAACGAGGAGTGCGCGGCCCAGATGGACGCCGGACGCGGCTTCGTCCTGGTGCGCGGCCTGCGCACCGAGCAGTACGGCGACGCCATGGCCGCCGCCATCTTCTTCGTCATGGGCCTGCACCTGGGCCAGCCGATCGGGCAGAACCAGCGAGGGGACCTGCTCGACCATGTGATCGCCACCTCCAACAAGACGCTGTCCGACGAGGGGGCGCTGCCCTCCCGCGTACGGGACCGGCTGCCGTTCCACTCGGACAGCTCCGACGTCGTCGCCCTCATGTGCCTGCGCGGCGCCAAGGAGGGCGGAGCCTCCAGCCTGGTCAGCGGCACCACGATCTACAACGAGATGCTGCGCCGCCGGCCGGACCTCGCCCCGCGGCTCTTCGACACGTACCACTGGGACTGGCGGCGTCAGGACCCCGACTCTCCCGAACTGACGTACACCTCGCCGATCATCGGCTACGTCGACGGAGTCTTCAGCACCTACGCGGGCAACTCGATGATCTTCAGCGCCCAGGAGTACCCCGGTGTCCCCCAACTGACGCCCGACCAGGTCGCGGCCATCAACCTCTTCGACGAGATCTCGCAGGAGCCGGGCCTGCCGATCGACATGGATTTCCAGCCGGGGGACGTGCAGTGGCTGCTCAACTACGCCGCGCTGCACTCGCGCACCAGCTACGTCGACCACCCGCAGCCGGAGCGCCGTCGGCACCTGCTGCGTCTGTGGCTCAAGCGGGACGTCGGCCGCCCGCTGGCTCCCCAGTTCGGCAAGCACGTCGTCGAGTTGGGTGAGCCCACGACCCCACTGGTGCCCGGCGGCCGGTTCCGTATCGCCGACGCGGTCACCGTCAACGACGACTGGGGCGTGTGACACCAGGAAGTTCCCCACCGCCGCAGCCATGCCGACGCATGGCTGCGGCGGCTTTCTGCCGGGGTGAGATCTCCACGCGCCAAGTCCCCGGTACGGCGGCGCGCCTACGGGCAGCGCGCCGTCGTACCAGGGACCAGGGTGCCGACAGCGTCGACGACGTACATGTCCAGCGAGGTCAGCAGGTGGCCTCAAGCAAGATGATCACTTTCGCCGCCGTCTTGTCGGCGATCTCCTCATGGGTGACACCGGGGGCGGTCTCGACGAGGACCAGACCGCCGTCTGTCACGTCGAGGACAGCCAGGTCGGTGATGATCCGGTCGACGCAGGCCTTCCCGGTGAGCGGCAGGTCGCACTCCTGGACGATCTTCGGGCTGCCGTCCTTGGCGGTGTGCGTCATGGTGACGATCACCCGGCGGGCACCGTGGACGAGGTCCATGGCTCCGCCGATGCCGGTCACCATCCGGCCGGGGATCGCCCAGTTGGCGAGGTCGCCCAGTGCGGAGACCTGCATGGCACCGAGTACGGCGGTGTCGATGTGGCCGCCGCGGATCATGCCGAAGGACAGCGCGGAGTCGAAGAACGCGGCGCCGGGCAGCACCGTGACGGTCTCCTTGCCCGCGTTGATCAGGTCGGGATCGACCTCGTCCTCGTAGGGGAAGGGGCCGGTGCCGAGAACGCCGTTCTCCGACTCCAGTACTACATGGACATCTTCGGGCAGGTGGTTCGGGATCAGGGTCGGCAGGCCGATGCCCAAATTGACGTACTCGCCGTCGCGCAGCTCACGGGCCGCGCGGGCGGCCATCTCGTCGCGTGTCCAAGCCATCAGGCCCGCACCTCCCGGTCCCTGGGGATGGCTGTCAGCTTCTCGATCTTCTTGTCGGCGGCCTGCTCGGGGCTGAGGGCCACCACCCGCTGCACGAAGATGCCCGGCAGATGGACCTGGTCCGGGTCGATGCCGCCCGGCTCGACCAGCTCCTCGACCTCGGCGATCGTGACGCGGCCGGCCATGGCCGCCAGCGGGTTGAAGTTACGGGCGGACTTGCTGAACACCAGATTCCCGTGCCGGTCCCCCTTCGCCGCCCGCACCAGGGCGAAGTCGGTGGTGATCCCGCGCTCCAGGACGTAGTCCTCGCCCGCGAACTCACGGACCTCCTTGGGCGGTGAGGCGACGGCGACGCCGCCGTCACCGTCGTACCGCCACGGCAGGCCGCCGTCGGCGACCAGGGTTCCGACGCCGGCCGGGGTGTAGAAGGCCGGTATGCCGCAGCCCCCGGCCCGCAGTCGCTCGGCGAGCGTGCCCTGGGGGATCAGCTCCAGCTCGATCTCACCACCCAGGTACTGACGGGCGAACTCCTGGTTGCCGCCGATGTAGCTGCCGGTCACCCGCGCGATCCGGCCTGCGGCGAGGAGCACGGCGAGGCCGGAGTCCAGAGCGCCGCAGTTGTTCGAGAACACGTCCAGTCCTGTCACACCGGCTTCGTACAGGGCCTGGATCAGGATGTCGGGGACCCCGCTCAAACCGAAGCCGCCGACTGTCAGGGAGGCCCCGTCAGGGACGTCCGCAACGGCTTCGGAGGCTGAGGCGATGACTTTGTCCATCGACTCGTCCACTTCCTTTCAGGGCAGTCCGTGCCCCGGGTATGAGGTCGCGCACTGACGAACTCGGGTTCACCAGTGGCTCTGATGTCTGAGGGCCTTCGGCCGTCCGGCCTTCCCGACGCGCTCGCCTCCTGACGGGGCCGGGCGCACGTGGATGGAGGGGCCGCCGCAACCGGGACGCGTCGACGTCCGGCTCCTGGTCGAGCAGGCGCCCGTCTCGGCGGCGCCCCCGGGCCGGCCGACAGGTCCCGCCGTCGGAAGCCGCCCGGGCTAGCCCGGTTCGGTCAAGAGCCTTCGGTACACGCGCGCGAAGGCGATCAGCTCCGTCAACGACAGGGAGTCCCGCCGGGTGTCACCCGTGGCCGGCCAAGCCCTCGGGCCGAGGCGTACGGTGTCGACGCCGCGGGCGCGCAGGACGACGCCGTCGGTCGAGCCCGTCCATCCGGTGATCGGCGGCGGCTGCGTACCGAACTCGTCGAGCCAGGCCGCTCGGGCGGCCGTCACCACCGGGGCGTCGGCCGACGTGGCCGCGGCGGACGCGACCGGCTCCGCCGCCACGTCGACCTCGCAGTCACGCAGTGCCGACATCGCGCACCGCGCGCGCAGCCGGTCGGTCAGCTCGGCCGCCAGCGCCTTCGGCTCCACCTGGTCACCGGTGACGACGTACAGATCGACCCGCAGCTGGGCCGGCAGCAGGTCCGGCTTGTCGGGCCATCCCCCGCTGATCGCTCCGATACCGCACGCCCGGCCGGTCTGCCCCACCCTGGGATCGGCGGCCAGGTAGGCCGTGCGCCAGCGTGCAAGTTCGTCCATGACGATGCCGGCCTGGGCGACGACTCCCCCGGGTGGCACGGCGGATTCCGCCACCATCGCGGCACCTGACCGTCCGGTCACCCGGACGGTCAGGTAGCACGCGCCCGGCTCGTGCCACAGCAGCGTCGGCGGGCCGCACTTGGCCACGATGGCCGAGGGCGGCAGCGGGTAGGCGTCGGTGTACGCCTCCAGACCGGTGATCCCGCTCGTGCGGCGATGCGTCCCAGAGCCGGCGAGCAGGAGCCGCCCGGCACCCGCCTCGGCGAAGGCGACCAGCGCGGCGGCTGCCGGGCCCCGGGCGACCCCGAGGCCGAAGCCGGTCACCACGTCGTCGTCCACGGTGAGCGGACCGACCGGCGCGGCGTCGCCCGTGACCAGCCGGTTGAACTCACCACCGTCGTCCAGCGACGTGTCGAGATGGGAGTACAGCAGCGGCCCGCCTCCGTGGGCGGCGACCAGGCTGCCGCCCGCGGAGCCGTGCTCCAGCACCTGCCACTCGACGTGCGGCCACCGCTCGGCGCACCAGGCGCGTACCCGGTGGGCCGCCGTGCGCTCCCCGCCGCGGGGGGCGGGGAGCGCGTCGAGCAGGTGCAGGACATCGAGCAACTGCTGTCTCAAAAACGTCCCCAGTCGTCGGACGCCGGACGCCACACGTCGATGTTGCGCGGGTCGGCCGGCATCCTGCGGGGCCGGTGTGTCTCGTGTTCCTCCGGCGTGAACACCCGGTGCCGGTCGCACAGTTCGTAACGCGGACCGAAGCGGGTGTCGTGCATGTAGAACGCGATCGACGTCGACGCCGAGTGGTTGACGATGTCGGAGGCGATCGGCGCGCCCTTGTACAGCGCGCGAGCGCGCATCCGCATGACGTGGTCGAGGCTCTTCATCGCGAAGCACAGGTGCGCGACGTAGTGCTCGGTGTTCTTCTGGATCGCGAGACTGTGGTGGTAGCGGTCCTCGCCGCGGAAGAACGTGGTCGAGCCGACGACGTGGTCCGAGGGCATGAAGTTCAGGACGTTCTGATAGAAGTCCACCATCTCCTCGAACTTCGCGGTGGCGATGAACGGGTGCACCAGGTCGAGCGGCCGGATCTCCAGGTGCGGCGGCTCGGCGTACTCCTGGAACTCGGTGAACAGCTCGACGACGAGGCCGTCGGGGTCCTTCACCGCGAAGCCGTTGTCGCACAGCGCCTTCTGCCGCTCCTGCAGTTCCAGTACCTCGAGGCCGGCGTCGAGCACGCTCTTGTGCAGCTGTTCGAGGACCTCCTCGCTCTCCACGCTGTAGCCGACCGCGGTCGTCCATCCGTCGGTGCGCTCGGGGGCGTGGATCAGCTCGATCGCGTGGTGCTCGATGTCGGAGCGCAGGTAGGCGTACTCGTCCGTGCGCTGCTCCAGCTGCAACCCGACGTGGTACTCGAGGAAGTCGATGGTGGCCTGCATGTCCGGGACTTCGATCCGGGCGTACTCCATGCCGTACGGGCCGTGCGGGCGGGTGCTCACCGGCGGTGTCCTTCCTGCAGCGAGCGAGGGGCGCTCGGCGAACTCGAACGAGGTGATGGCCTGTTGGGCGATGACCGGCCGCCAGCGCGTGTGCACGAAGTTCTCGTGGGACTCGCTGCCCAGATAGGCGAGGAGGTCGTCCTGACTGTCGAAGTCGACGGCCATGGTGTGGGTGAAGGTCTGGTCACGGGTGCTGATGTTCTCGCCGAGGACGAAGCCGCGCATGGCCGAGTACCGGTCCGGGAAGGTACGCAGCTCGGCCAGCACGGACTCCCGTGCGGCCTCGTCGACTCCGTCGGCGAAACGGAAGGACAGGGTGTGTCGGATCATCGGATCACCTTCCGTCGCCGGCTAGAGGATGAAGCTGAGCCGGGCGCCTGCCGCCAGCGACTCGTGGCCGAGGATCGAGCGCCGCAGCCGGAAACGCAGTCCGTCCTCGGTCGGCACCAGCAGGTGGTCGTACCACCCGACGTAGGCGTCGAAGTGCCCGTCCCGGGCTCGGTGGACCACGAAGGACGCCGCCACCCGGAAGGAGTCCTCCGTGTCCGACTCGGACAGCCGCACGTTCGACACCAGCCGGTGCGTGCGCGAGTGGGGGTTCTCGGCGTGTGCCTTACGGGACTTCAGGCGCTTGACCCGGGCCCTGAGCAGGTCCCAGTCGTCGTCGACGAACGATCCGGTCCGGTGCGGCGACCAGCCGGGGCGGTAGTCCGTGGTCGGGATCTCGTAGCGGGCGCCGTCCTCGAAGAGGGCCAGCCAGCTGTCGTAGTCCCAGTGGTCGAGGATGTCCGCCTCGGCGTAGAGGAAGTCCTCGACCTCCTGTCGGGTGACGGTGCGCCCGGCGCACAGCACCAGGCCGCTGTTGCTGATCGCGGTCATCGCACGTCCCTCCCGACCAGGAAGGACGTCGGCCGCACGCCGTGGATCTCGAGGCCGTCGTCGAGCCCTACGGCTTCGACCCATTGCCGCCAGAAGCCCCGCATCGCGCCTTCGTCGATCGATCTGCCCTGGACACCCTTGACCTCGTCGGCCATGCCGCGCGACATGTCGCTGTAGTCCAGCTCGGGCCGGGTGGTGCCGGCCGTGGCCTGGATGCCGCGCTGGACCGCCTCGTACGCCTCGATGTCGTCCGGTGTGGCGAGCCCGCCCGGGCCGACGAAGCTGACGACCGTCTTCATGCGCAGGGCGCGTGTGTCCGGGTCCTCGTCGCGCGGCACCAGCTGCCAGGCGCGTACGTCGGTCTGGTCGGGTGCCACCGGCTCCAGTTGCCGGATCGACAGGCCCTCGATGTCGAAGAGCAGCAGGTTGGGAAAGACGAACAGGATGTGGCTCTCGTCGGCCACGTGGTGCGCCCGCTTCTCCCCCAGCCGTTGTGTCATCTCGGCGCGGTGGGTCTCGGTGCGGACCCGCTCGTCCTCGCCGAAGCGAGGTTCCCAGAGCATGCTGATGCGTCCGCCGTGCCCGGTCAGGACCAGCAGGCCGTGGCCGTTGCCGAGGTTGTAGGCGTACTGGTTGTCGTCGGTGACGGCGTAGCCGCTCTCCCGCAGGTAGCCCACGAAGGTGTTGTGCGTCGGCGCGAAGTGGTAGCCGTCCATGGCGTTCTCGACGGCGAGCTTCCAGTTGCCGCGCACGCTGTAGAGCTGTGTGCCGGGCAGCGTGGTCATCCCGCCGAGATGTTGCTGCTCGATCATGGTCATGTAGTCGGCCGCGTCGCCGAGGTACTCGAGCAGCGGCGGGACGTCGGGGTCGAAGGAGACGAAGACGAACCCTTCGTGGGTCTCCAGGCGCGGCACGCCGCGCAGCCCCATCGACGCCCCGAACGCGTCGCCCGATTCGTAGGCGCCGACGTCGGGGATCGCGGCGAGTTCACCGTTGTTGCGGAACGTCCAGGCGTGGTAGAAGCACTGGAAGAGCCTGGTCGAGCCCTCGTTCTCGCGGCACAGCACGGTGCCGCGGTGCGGACACGAGTTCAGGAACGCGTGGACCTCGCCGGCGCTGTCCCGGCAGAAGATCAGCGGTCGGCCGCCGAGGGTGCGGACCTTGAAGTCGTTGGGGTTGGGGATCTCGGTCTCATGCCCGAGGTAGAGCCAGGTGTGCATCCACACCCAGCCGCGTTCCCGGGCAAAGATCTCCGCGTTGCGGTAGGCCTCGCGGTTGACCCGGAAGGTGAGCTGGTCCCAGTCCTCGACGATCATCGGCGCTGGGACGGTCCGGGGATTGCTTCCCATGGGGAGTTTGCCTCTCACAAGTCCCGACCCGAGCGGCGCCTCGTGAGACGCCGTCTCGTATGTCGCATCACCCTCCCCCAGCGGGCTCACACTGTCAAGCATTCACCGGACGGTTGACACCCGCACCCGGGCGCGGCCATCATCCTGTTCCACATTGAAATACATCGTCTCGCATTCTGTGCGACCGTGTGAAGGGCAACAAGCTCGTGCCGTACGTCATCACTCAGGCTTGCGTCGACGTCATGGACAAGTCCTGCATGGAGGAGTGCCCGGCCGACTGCATCTACGAGGGCGATCGGATGCTCTACATCCAGCCCGACGAATGCGTCGAGTGCGGGCGCTGTGAACCCGTCTGCCCGCAGATATCGATCTTCCACCACGAGGACCTGCCGGAGGAGAGCAAGCAGTTCGAGCGCGTCAACGCCGAGTTCTTCACCCTCGGCGCCGAACCGCTCGGCTCGCCGGGCGGGGCCCGCAAGGTCGGCCGGGTCGGTCACGACCACCCGGAGGTGGGCGCGTGACCGGCGTCGCGACCACGGGCGCCTGCTCCGAGGTCGCCGTCGACCTGCTCATCATCGGCGCCGGCCCCACGGGGCTCTACGCCGCGTACTACGCCGGCTTCCGCGGCATGAGCGTCGCGGTCGCCGACGCCCTGCCCGCGGTGGGCGGCCAGATCGCCGCGTTGTACCCGGAGAAGCTCATCTACGACGTGGCCGGCTTCCCCGCTGTCCGAGGTCAGGACCTGGTGGACCGGCTGGCCGAGCAGGCCTGGCGGTGGAACCCCACCTATCTGCTCGGGCACGGAGTCACCCAGCTCGACGACACGGACGGGGGCGTCGTCGCCACCACCGACGCCGGCGCGCGGATCACCGCGGGGGCGGTGCTCGTCTGCGGCGGGATCGGCAACTTCATCCCCCGCGAGCTTCCGGTGGGCTCCGAGTACCTGGGCCGGGGGCTGCGGTACTTCGTACCGCGGTTGAACGAACTCTCCGGACAGGACGTCGTCGTGGTCGGCGGCGGTGACTCCGCGCTGGACTGGGCGCTGTCCCTGGAGCCGATCGCCTCGTCGGTGACGCTGGTGCACCGGCGCACGCGGTTCCGGGCCCACGAGCGCAGCGTCGAGCAGGTGCACGCCTCCTCGGTGCGGGTGCTGACGCCGTACGAGGTCGAGAAGGTCTCCGGTGAAGGGGCTGTCTCGGAGGTCGTGGTCGCGTGCTCCGACGGCGACCGGGTCACCCTGCCCGCCCAGTCCGTCGTGGCCGCGCTCGGCTTCATCGCCGACCTCGGCCCGATCGAGCGGTGGGGACTGGAGCTTCGCCGCAGGCGCATCCTCGTCGACCGCACGATGCGCACCAACCGGGAGCGCGTCTTCGCGGCCGGCGACATCGCCGATCACGACGGCAAGGTCAGCCTCATCTCCATCGGCTTCGGCGAGGCGGCCCTGGCCGTCAACCACATCGCCACCCTGCTCGATCCGGCACGCTCGATCACACCGGGGCACTCCTCGGACGCGTGAGGTCGCCGCGCCGGGCGGCGCGGTGAGCGTGAGCCTGACGGCGTCGACCCGGCAGGCTCACGCTCATCTCCACGGCTGAGGTGCGGCGACAGGGTTCCGCTCGCCCCACGGCCCGTTGGACGCGCGTCCGTGCTCTTTCATCCACCTTGGAACGACCCTTACCATTGCTTCATTCAAGATGGCGTTTCATTTGACGTTCTTACCATTGACCGGGCACGGACAGGAGCGAGAATCCATGGCCACGAAGGCACAGGGCGGCACCGGCGAGCAGGACGGTCCGGACAGGACCGCGCCCACGATCCAGACGGTGCAGCGTGCGGCCCTGATCCTCGGCTCGTTCACGGTCGGCAAGCCGCACATGAGCCTCAACGAGATCACCGCGCGTCTCGGTGCGAGCAAGGCGACCGCGCACCGGTACACGAAGGCGCTGCGGGCGGCGAACCTGCTGCGGTACGACGAGCGCACGTCGCTGTACTCTCTCGGGCCCCAGGTGCTGACGCTCGCCACGGCGGCGCGGGCCGGCCTGCCGATCGTCGCCGCGGCCGAGCCGTACATGGAGGAGCTGGTCCGGCGCATCGACGAGACGATCGTGCTGTCGGTCTGGGACGGCGAGTCGGCGACCGTGGTGCGCTCGGTGGACAACACCGACCACATGGTGCGCATCAGCGTCCGGGTCGGCTCGCGACTGAACCTCACGGCCTCGGCACAGGGGCGTGTCTTCCTCGCGTTCCTGCCGCCGGAGCAGGTACCGACGCTGCCGCGCTCGGTACGCAAGTCGGCCGAGCTCACCGAGGAGCTCGAGGCCATCCGCAAGCACGGGCTGTCGGTCAACTCCCCCACCATCAACGGGGTGCGCACCGTCGCGGCGCCGATCTTCGAGGGCGACAAGATCAGCGGGACACTCGCCATCGTCGGCACGACGGCGACCGTTCCCGACGACGTCCAGTCGCCGATGGCCCAGGCGCTGGTGGAGACCGCCCGCGCGCTGTCGCAGCGGCTGGGCACCTCGGAGGACGCGCCCAACGGCGGCTGACCTGGCTGCGGCGGCACCGAAGGGCCCACCGCCTCGGCGGTGGGCCCTCCTTCGTTCCTGCGCGTGGGTGGTGGCGTTCTTCCCCGTGAGCGGGGCGTCAGGTGAGTGGCGGACGCCCATGACCCAGCGCTCCCGGTCCACCGTTCAGGGCAGCAGGTCGGCCCGCGGCGGGACGAAGAAGTCGATGTTCACGCAGGGGGCCTGAGTCGGCTCCACGTAGTGCTCGCTGCCACGGGGGACCAACAGGAACGATCCGGCACGCATGTCGTGGGCGACACCGTCCACGTAGTAGTTCGCGCGCCCCTCGGCGATATGGACCAGCTGGTCGAAGTCCTCGTGCCGATGCGGGTTGAGGGTCATGCCGATCTCCAGCTCGTGGTGGCAGATCATCACCTCGTCCGTCGCGTAGACGCGCCGGCGGACCCCCGGCCGTACCTGGGTCACCGGCATCTCGTCCCAGTTGACGACCGTGTGGAACAGGGCCGCGTTGCGTGTGCTCACTGGTTCTCCTCTCCGGCGGCCGCCCGCAGGCCGGCCGCCAACATCTGCAGGTCCGAGCCGACGACCAGGTAGTCGGCGGCACCGAGTCCCAGGTCCGAAGCGGCGTTCCGGCTCGGTGCCCAGCCGCCGAACGCCACTTTGGCGGTGCGGGCAGCGTCCCTCACCCGGTCCACGGCGGCGCCCAGCACTGCCGGGTCCGCCGGCAGGCCGAGGTCGACCGCGAGGTCGGTGCTGCCGACGAAGCACACGTCGAGAGAGGCGACCAGATCCGGCAGCGGATCCGTCCGCGCCGTCTCGATCTGCCCCACCAGTACCGGCGGGTCGTCCCGCTCGGCGCGCAGGAACCCGGCCAGCGGGGCCGCGCCGAACCGAGCGGCCCGGTTGGCCAGGCTGACGGACCGATGGCCGGCCGGAGCGAACCGGGTGGCCGCCAGGAGTGCCTCGGTCTGGGCGAGGCGGGTGAGCATGGACAGCTGGATCCCCGCCGCCCCGGCCTCCAGGAGCCGGTTGACCGCGGCGGCGTCCACGTCGGGCACGCGGACCAGGGCAGGCAGCCCGCACACGTCGGCGTGGCGCACCAGGCCGACGGCGTCCCGCTCGGTGAGGGTGGAGTGTTCGAGGTCGACGACCACGAACGCGTACCCGGCCGCCTCGGCCAGTTCCACCACGTCGGGCGAGGCCAGCTTGACGAACGTGCCGACGGCGGGTCGCCCCGCCGTCAGGGCCGTGCGCAGCCGGCGCCGCAGCGGATGGACGTCACCGACACTCATGCAGTCCTCCCGGGATGTGCGAGCGCGTCACGCCGACTTCAGACCCCGCCACGGCACGATGTCGACCTCCTTGCCGCCGTGCAACACCACGGTCGGCTCCAGACGCGGCGCGACGATCGTGTTGCCGGCGGCGTCGGGCAGGGTGACCTCGTCGGTCCAGTCGACGACCGTGACGTCGGCCCGCCCTCCGACCTCCAGGCGTCCGTAGCCCTCGGCGTCGAGCCCGAGCAGCTGGGCCGGTGCGACGGTGGCCCGGCGGACGCACTCCTGAAGCGGCGCGCCGAGCGCGACCAGCTTGGAGATGCTGGTGAGCAGGTCGAACACCGGCCCGCGCCAGTTGCGGGCGCTGGTGTCGGAGCTGAGAACGTCGGGCAGGAATCCGTCGGCGATCGCCCGGCGTGCCACCTCGAAGCTGAGGTTGCTCTTGCCGTGGGCGGAGTCGAACAGGACGCCGCGCTCACGGGCGGCGTTGACAGCGGGCTGGACGTGGTCGCCGTCGAGGATGCCGTACGGCTTGCCGGTGTAGCAGTGCGCCACGACGTCGCCGGGGCGCAGATGGTCCAGGACGACGGGCAGCGGCTCCGAGGTCTCGCCGATGTGCAGCATCAGCGGCAGATCGGCCTGTTCGGCCAGTGCCACGGACTTCTTCAACAGCGACTCCCAGTTCTCGCCGACGACGTCCTCGGAGAGACGGATCTTGAAGCCGCGGACGATGTCGGGGTGGGCCTCGGCGGTCGCGAGCGCGTCCTCGGGGACCAGGGTGTCGGGGTTCAGCAGCTCACCGAACCTGAAGTCGATCAGGCCGAGCACCGAGACGTTGAGGAAGTTGACGATGCGCAGCGGGTTGGCCTCGACCACCAGCTTGCGGAAGGCCGCGAACGTCGAGGCGCCGGCCGTCCCGGCATCCGCCGCGGCGACCACGCCGCGACGCAGATGTGCCTCCTCGGCTGGGGCGCCGACGGCGGAGACGTACTCGAAGATGTGGGTGTGGCCCTCGACGAGGCCCGGCAGCACGGTCGAGCCGGTGACGTCGATCGTGCGGGCCGCGTTCGCTGACAGGCCCTCCCCGATCGCGGCGATGCGGTCACCGGTGACCGCCACGTCGAGCCGGGCATGGGTGTCCGACGCCGGGTCGATGACGGTGCCGCCGGCCAGGACGAGGTCGTACGACGGCTGGGAGGAGATGGACATCGAGGTGTGCTCCAGGGTGGGGAACGGTCAGCCGACCGGTTCGGTCGGCCGGTGGTCGTGCTGGGGGGCGTCCGTGGGACGCGCGATGCGGGTGACGAGGGGCAGCACGCCGTCCACCTCGACGCGAACCTCGTCGCCGTCGGCGAGGAAGCACGCGCGGTCCTGGCCGGTGCCGGCCGGGGTTCCGGTGAGGACGATGTCGCCGGGTTCGAGCGCGGTGAACCACGACAGCCGGCTGAGCAGATCGGGAACCGGGAAGATCATCCCGTCGCTCGTGTCGTCCTGCACGAGTTCGCCGTTGACCCGGGTCCGTACGCGGATCGCGTCACGGTCGGCGAAATCCTCAGGAGTGCGGACCGACGGGCCGAGCGGTGTGAAGCCCGGGTGGCTCTTGGCGAGGGCGGGTGTGCCGGTGACGCGCATGATGTCGCGGGCCGTCATGTCGTTGGCCGCGGTGACACCGGCGATCGCGGGCCAGACCTCGGACTCGGCCGCCCGGTACAGGCGGCGCCCGACGATCACCGCGATCTCGCCCTCGTAGTCGGGTTCCGTCACGGACTGCGGGATCACCACCCGAGCACCGGGTGCCGTCACACCGGACGAGGCGGCCAGATAGAGGATCGGCTGCTCGGGCAGTCCGCGTCCGGTGCGGGCCGCTTTCGACACGTAGTTGAGCCCCACGCCCCATACCGCGCGGGGGCGGTCCAGGAGGGCCACGAGCGTGGCCTCTTCGAGGGGGATGCGTCGGCGTACCGCGCACGACGCCAGGCACCGCAGCGAACCCTCCTGTTCGAGGACCGCTCCGACGTGCGGAAAAGCCGTGTCCAACAGGGCGACAGCCCCGTCCTCCAGTCGGCCCAGGCCGGCGTCCGTCGTCACTACTCGCATGGCGGGCATCTTTCAATGCGAGATGGCATCGTGTCAAGCGATACGGAAAGGCGGGTTACGGGCAGGTCGGACACCTCGCCCCGGACGGGAGCCGGGGCCGACAGCACGGCACGGCTGTCCACATATTGCGAGATGCCATCTCTCATCCCGTAGAGTTGCGCCGCTCGACGCCGAGCGCGTCTCCGTGTCGGCTGTCGGTCAGGTGGGCCGCGACGAAAGCGCCCACGCCCGGATCACGCCTGAAGTGAGTTGCCGATGCGCCGTATCGCCATGGCCGTAGCCACCACCACGCTCACCGTTCCGCTCACCGGCTGCGGCGGGCTCGACACGACGGGGAACAGCGGCGATGCGAGCCCGACGAGAGGCGACGACATCACCGTGGGGCTGCTGCTGCCGGAGAAGTCGAACCCCCAGTACGAGCAGTTCCACTACCCGATCATCAAAGCGAAGGTCGAGTCCCTCACCAGCGGCGAGGGACGGGTCGAGTACGCCAACGCCGAGGCCGACGCGGGCGAGCAGACACGACAGCTGCAGCAGATGATCAACGACCGGGTCGACGTGATCCTGCTCGACCCCGTCGACCCGCACGCCGTCGCCGGCGGTGTGCGGAAGGCCAGGGAAGCCGGTATCGCGGTCATCGCGTACGACCGGCTGGCCGAGGGCCCGATCGACGCGTACATCACCTTCGACAACGGGCTCGTCGGCGAGGCGCAGGGCCGCTCCCTGCTGCGGGCCCTGGGCGAGGACGGTGACGTCTCCGACAAGATCGTCATGATGAACGGCTCGCCCACCGACCCGAACGCCCAGCAGTTCAAGGCGGGCGCGCTCCTCGTGCTCGACGGGAAGGTGACGATCGCCAGGTCGTTCGACACCGAGGACTGGAAGCCGCAGAACGCCGAGAAGAACATGACCGAGGCGATCGACGAACTCGGCAAGAACGACATCAAGGCCGTCTACGCCGCCAACGACGGTCTGGCGGGCGGCGTCATCAAAGCGCTCAAGGCCGCGGGCGTCACCGACCTCCCGCCGATCACGGGCCAGGACGCCGAGCTCTCGGCGGTGCGGCGGATCGTCACCGGCGAGCAGTACATGAGCGTGTACAAGCCGTATGCGCAGGAAGCCGAGACCGCCGCGGAGGTGGCCGTGGCGAAGGCCCTGAGCAGAGACATAGAGTTCGACGCCCTCACGGGCGACAGGGTCGACAGCCCCACCCGCAAGGGCATCCCCGCGCATCTCGTACCCGTCGTCGCCCTGACGAAGGACAACATCACGGAGACGGTCATCAGGGACGGCATGTACCGACCGTCCGACATATGCACACCCCGACTCGCGGCCGAGTGCACGGCGGCGGGTCTGACGAAGTAGGTCCTGGGAGGCTGTCCGCGGCCACCGCCCGACACTGGACACACCGCGCCCATCAGCGCACTCTTGGGCACATGCCCAGATTCAGAACCTTCTGGCAGATAGCTGACGCACTGCCGGACTCGCGTCTCGTGCAGGCCCGCTGGACCCCCGCGCCGGACGGCATCCGCAGCGACCATCTACTCCTCGCGCGGCACGCGCACCCCACGCTGCTGTGGGACTTGGACGAGTTCTGCCGGCACCTGGCTCACTCGAACCTGTACGTGCTGCAGCCCGAGCTGGCGACCACCCCGCCGGAGTTCCATGTCCGGTACGAGCGCGTGGACCCCGAGCGGCTGCCCCTGCGCACCTTCGGCGTCAAGATCAGCCGGGACCGCAAGGACTACACGTTCTGCGTCCGCGCGGACATGATGTCGGCGGCCCTGGTCCGGGAGATCAACACGGAGTTCCTGCCGGTCCAGCAGGGCGCGCTGCGCATGCGGGGCAACGCCCCCGAGGCCGTGGAGCCGATGGGCCCCGAGGTCCTCGGCGCGCTCTCCGGACAGCATCGGACGGTGTACTGGGCCACCTGACCCGCCGACGCGCCGACGCGCTCACCCGGCCGACCGCATCACCGGCCTGCGGCACCACACCCGTTTCTCTACTTTCGGTCTCATTGGGTTTGAGCCTAGACAATACGGGCATGCAGGCCGGAAGCTGTGCCGCATGGACCGCTACCGGAATCCCATATTCGACGACCTGCCGGACGGCGGGCTCGCGCTCCACTCGTCTCCCACCGGCCCGGTCGTCCGGTGAACGGGCTGAACTCCGAGGCGTTCGTTCTCTTCGGCCAGCACATTCTGTGGTCGGACATGATCGGCAACATCCTCGGCCTGGCCGCCCTCGCCCTCGGCTGGCGCCGCTCCCTGTGGACCTGGCCGGTCCAGTTCCTGTCCGGCCTGATCCTCTTCGGGGCTTTCTTCGGCCACCTGACCGGCAGCGCCGGCAAGCAGGCCGTCGTCATGACCGTGGCCCTGTACGGCTGGTGGCGGTGGAACCGCGACAAGGGCCGGTCCGAACACGGCCAGATCACCCCGCGGTTCGCCACCTGGCGCGAGCGGGCGGCGATGCTCGTCGCCGTCGCCGTCTGCACGGTCGCGGTGGCCCTGTTGTTCAAGGCCTATCCGACCCTGTCCTGGGACCCCTGGCCGGACGCCTACATCTTCGTCGGCACGGTGGTCGCGATGTACGCCCAGGCGCGCGGCATGGTCGAGTTCTGGATCGCCTGGCTGCTGGTCGACATGGTCGGCGTCCCGCTGACCTTCGCCAACGGCTACGCCTTCTCCGGTTTCGTCTACGTCATCTACGGGGCACTCGTCCTGTGGGGCATGCGCGACTGGTGGCTGCGCTCCCGCGGCGGACCGCGGACCGCTCCGGAACTGCCCGGTGCGCACGCTTCCGAGGGGGCGTCGCGGTAACCGAGCAGCGCACGCCTCACGCTGATTCACCTCTCACGGCCCGCCCCACAGGCGGGCCGTACCGCGTTCCGGGACGACCGATGGACCCTGACCGCCGTCGGCGGATCACGGCGATGTCCGGGTGCGACTATTGCGAGATGGCATATTGACATACGAGATGAGGCGTCTTAGCGTCGGAGCAACCCTCAACAAAAGGCAAGACATGATGAGATGCGCCATTTTCCCGTCGGCCTCCCTGCCCGTTCCGGCGACGGACACGGCCCCCGAGACGGCGGAGGTCTGACATGACCATCCCCGCGAGGGATCAGGCCGGCACTCGAGGCCCTGTCACCAGCTACGACCCGCAGGCGTACCGCGACGGACTGTCCTCGATGGTCACGTCCGTGTGTGTGGTCACCACCGAAGTGGACGGGACACGGTACGGCTTCACCGCCAACTCGGTGACCAGCGTGTCGATGGACCCGCCCCTGATGTCGGTCTGTCTGGCCGACACCGCCGACGTCCACTCCGCCTTCAGTCGGGCCGAGTCCGTGGCCGTCAACGTCCTGGCGGCCGACCAGTTCCAGGTGGCGCAGGCGTTCGCGACGCCCGGCGTCGACAGGTTCGCCACGGCGCGCTTCAGTCCGGGTGAACTCGGTGCGCCCCTGCTCGACGGCGCCACCCTGTCGCTCGAAGGGGCGGTGCACCAGCGCCTCACGGCCGGCGACCACACGATCATCCTGATCGAGGTGGCCGGTGTGGTGGTCGGCGGAGGGGAGCCGCTCACCTACCAGGGACGCCGGTTCCACACGCTGAACCCGCTGCAGCCGGCCGGGAAGAACCCGGCATGACCACCCGGGGCGGGTTCGACACCGTCGACCGTCCCGGGCCCACCGAAGACTTCACGAGACGTTCGTCGACCTGACCCATGGGGCGCCAGCCCCATGGGTCACCGTCCTGCCGCGCGGCCGGGGGCCGCATGCTCACGGGCATCCCGGTGCGGCAAGACGAGGACACCCCGTCCGCGCGAAGGCGGGCGGGGTGTCAGAGGTGCGGGCTTCCTGGTCAGGGCACCGGTTCGGGCGCTTCGGCCGGGGCGTCACGCGAGTTGCCGCTGCACCTCGCCGCTGTCCCAGTAGTCCGTTCGTCGTGTGATGAGACCGTCGGCGACGGTGAACACGAAGATCCCTCGGATGCGTACGGGGCGGTCGCCCGCCGAGCGCATGCCGAACGTCATGACGTACGGCACCGCGGCCGACTCGCCGTCGACGAGGAAGCCCTCGGGCACGTAGCGCAGGTCGACGAATTCCTCCAGGAACCCGGTCAGCGCGGCACGGTACTCGGCGCGACCCCTGCGGCTCCGCCCCATCGACGAGGTGTGGTCGTTGACGAAGTCCTCAGCCACGCAGGCGGCCACGGCGTCGGCGTTATGTGCGTTCAACGCCGCGAGGTATCTCTCGATCGCGGCGCGGGTTTCCTTCAGGACGAACCCCACTTCTGCCGGACCGTGTCGAAGACACGCTGGTCGTGGGAGATCTCGACGACGTTGCCGTCGGGGTCCTTCAGAGCGCAGATGTAGCCGATGGGGTCGGGCATCTGCCGGGGCTCCCAGTGCAGGCAGCCCAGTTCGCGGGCCCGGTCCGCGAGCGCGTCGACGTCCCCGCGCTCCGGCACCTCGATGCCGATGTGCGCGAACGGGTGCAGCAGTCCCTGCTGGGTGCCCTTGTCCTTGTTGAACGACACCAGGACGAGCACGAACGGCGTCTCGGCCTGCTGGTCGTTCGAGAGCCAGACGCTCTCGCCGTCGGCGTCCTTGAACCGCTCGACGACGACCAGGGGAGTCAGCGAGGTGTAGAACTCGATCGCCTTGTCGAGATCGCCGGTCGGCAGCGCGACATGAGTCCAGCGGGCCGAGATGAGGCCGGTGGCCACGGTACCTCCAGTGAGTGGTGCTGTTTTCCTCGAGCCTAGGTCTGCGCGCACCCGGAGGTCGATGTGCTGCGGACACAACGTTCGAGCCCGGAACGCTGACCCCGCGCGACATCGGTGCCGCGCCCGTCGCGGTGGGAGCCTGCGGTATGGCGGCGACGGATGTCGCCGGCGAGGACGAGGAGAAGACGTGCGCTACCGGATTCTGGGTGGGACGGGCATCGAGGTGAGCGAGCTCTGCCTCGGGTCGATGATGTTCGGGGCCTGGGGCAACACCGACGAGGGGCAGTGCCGTCGCATCGTTTCGACGGCGCTGGACGCCGGGGTCAACGTCGTCGACACGGCCGACGTGTACGCCTTCGGCCAGTCGGAGGAGATCCTCGGCCGCGCGCTGAAGGGACGCCGCGACGACGTCGTGGTCGTGTCGAAATTCCACAACGAGATGCCCGGAAGGCCGCTCGACCGCAACCGGCACGGCAACTCCCGGCTCTGGATCAGGCGTGCCCTGGAGGACAGCCTGCGACGACTGCGGACGGACCACCTCGACGTGTACCTCGTCCACCGTCCCGATCCCCGGACCGACATCGAGGAGACGCTCGGCGCGCTCAGCGACCTGGTGCGGGCGGGCAAGGTGCGGGCGATCGGGACCTCCAGCTTCCCGGCCGAGGAGATCGTGGAGTCCCAGTGGGCGGCCCGACGCGCCGGCCGCGAGCGGTTCACCGTGGAACAGCTGTCGTACTCGGTGCTGGCCCGGCACGCGGAAGCCGCCGCGCTGCCCACCGCGCAGCGGCACCGTATGGGGGTCATGGTGTGGAGCCCACTGAACGGCGGCTGGCTGACGGGCAAGTACCGGGCCGGCGCCGAACCGGCGCGGGACGCACGCGCGCGGACCCACGGCGACCACTTCGACTACGCCGACGAGCGGATACGCGAGCGTAAGCTGGCGGTCGTCGAGGAACTCGTGCGCCTCGCTGCGGACGAGGGCTGCACACTCGTCGAGCTGGCGCTGCGCTTCGTACTCGCCCACCCCGGCGTCACCTCGGCCCTCATGGGCCCGCGCACCCACGAGCAGCTCCTGACGCAGCTCACCGCGGCCGACCGGCCCCTGTCGGCAGAGGCGCTGGACCGCATCGACGAACTCGTCCCTCCGGGCAGCGTGCTCAACCCGCGTGACGTCGGCCATACGCCTCCGGCGCTGGAGACCGCGGCGTTGCGCCGCCGCTGACCCCGGCGCGCCACCGGTACGCCATGGCGGATGCCGGCCCCGCGACAACGCGG
>NZ_JBHVDD010000109.1:0-27241 GCF_042802995.1 Streptomyces sp. NPDC057438 | reverse complement strand
GGCCCCGCGTCGGGGGGGGGGGGGGTGGGGCGGTTCGGGGCCCGGCGGGCCCGGGCGGGGGGGGGGGGCCCGGCGGGGGGGGGGGGGCGCCCCGCCGGGGGGGGGGGCCCCCCCCAAACACCCCCCGCACCACGGTGGGGGGGCCGGCCGCGGGGCGAAAACCCCGCCCGGCCCCCCGCCCCGCCCCTACGGAAGAGGATCAGTTCATGAGCATTGACGGGCTCGACGGCCGCGGTGTCGTCGTCACGGGCGCCGGTTCCGGCATCGGCCGGGCCGCGGCCCTGAAGTTCGCCGCGGCGGGCGCGAAGGTACTGGTCGCCGACCTCGACGAGAAAGCCGCCGAGGAGACCGTCGAGGCGATCGGGACGGCCGGCGGCACCGCCCTCGCGGTGGTCGGCGACCTCAGCGAGCAGGCGGTCGTCGACACGGTCGTCGAGCGGGCGGTGGACGCCTTCGGCGGGCTGGACGTGCTGGTGAACAACGCCGGGATCATGGACCGGATGTCGGCCCTCGCGGACGTGGCCGACGACGAGTGGGAGCGGGTCATCCGGGTCAACCTGACCGCGCCGTTCCTGCTCACCCGGGCAGCGCTGCCGCACATGCTGGAGGCGGGGCGCGGCGCGATCGTCTTCACCGCCTCCGAGGCCGGACTGCGCGGCAGCGCGGCCGGAGCCGCCTACACCGCGTCCAAGCACGGTGTCGTCGGGCTGGTGAAGAGTCTGTCGGTGATGTACCGCAAGCAGGGCATCCGGGCCAACGCGATAGCCCCCGGCCCCACGCTGACCAACATCAAGGTGGACGCCGACCAGCAGGCCCACGGCCCCGCCGTCGTCGGCGAGCTGATCGGCGCCACCATCGGCCGCCTCGGCACCGCCGAGGAGCAGGCCGACGCGATTCTGTTCCTCGCCTCCGACGCGGCGGCCTTCGTCAACGGCGTGATTCTGCCGGTGGACGACGCCTGGGCCGCCGTCTGACACCTCAGCCGGCCGGGGCGACCGCGCCGCCTCCGCCTCCGCTACACCTCGCCCTCACCCACCCCGCCGCCCGACGGCAGACGCACCGTGAACGTCGTCGTGCCCGGCTCGGCGGTCAGGGTGAGGGTGCCGCCGTGGGCGCGGACCAGGGAGCGGGCGACGGCCAGACCGAGGCCACTGCCGCCCCGGTCGCGGCTGCGGGCCTTGTCGACGCGGTAGAAGCGGTCGAAGACGCGCTCCTGGTCGTCGGCCGGAATGCCCGGGCCGAAGTCGGTGATCCGCACCTCGGCCGTGCCGGACACGACGCGCACCTCCAGACGGACCTCCGTGCCGCGGGGGGTGTGCACGGCGGCGTTGGTGAGGAGGTTGTCGAGGACCTGGCGCAGACGCAGGGGGTCCAGGCGCAGGCGTACGGGGTCGGAGCCGGTCGTCACGGTCAGCGGGTGGTCGGGGTGGCCCGCCCGGAAGGCGTCCGCCGCCTGGAGCGTCAGCCCCACCAGATCGGCCTCCTCCAGCCGCAGCGGGGTCTCCACGTCGGCGGCGTCGAGGCGGGCGAGCATCAGCAGGTCGTCCAGCAGGTACCCCATGCGGGCGGCCTCGGCGCGCAGCCGGGCGAGGTGCTTGTCGCGTTCCTCGGGGCTGTGGGCGGCGGCGTACTGGAAGAGGTCGGCGTATCCGCGTACCGACATCAGGGGCGTGCGCAGTTCGTGGGAGGCGTCGGCGACGAAGCGGCGCAGGCGCTGTTCGGCCTCGGTGCGGACGGCGAGCGCGTCGTCGATGTGCTCCAGCATGGTGTTGAAGGCGGTGCGCAGCTCCTCGACCTCGAAGCCCCCGTCGCGGTTGTCGTGGCGGACCGGCAGCCGCGCCGAGTCCGTCAGGTCGTGCGAGGTGATGCCGCGGGCGGTGTGCGCCATGTCGCTCAGCGGTTTCAGTCCGCGCCGCAGCATGGCCCGGCCGAAGACGACGAGTGCCAGCAGGGCGAGGGCGAACGTGACGACCTGGACCGTGATCAGCCGGGTCACGGTGTCGTCGATGTCCTCCATCGGCGCGGCGCTGACCAGGACCGTGCCGGGCTCGACCTCGCAGGCCCGCAGCCGGTACTGGCCCGCGCCCCGCAGGTGCTCGGTACGGGTGACCTCCGTGCCCTCCCCGGTCAACGCCTTGGCCAGGAGGGTGAACTCCTCGACGTCCTTGGGGACGTCGGCGGGGTCCTCGGGCGTGCGGAGGACGGGGGTGCCGCCGGAGGTGTCGTACACCGCGTAGTACCAGCCCCAGTACTTCTTGCCCTTGAGCGTGCCGTCGTCCGCGATGCTCTTGGACTGGGCGACCTGCGCGATCCTCAGCTGTTCGGTGAGCTGGGCGGAGAGATAGTCGCGCATGTACATGGTCAGCGCGTTGCCGACGACGGCGAACACGACGAGCGCCAGGGCGCCGAGGCCGAGGGCCAGCCGGGTGCCGAGGCGCGTGGAGCGGTAGCTCTGCCTGAGCCGGGCGATCACTCCGTGGCCTGCCGCAGAACGTAGCCGAAACCCCGGACGGTGTGGATGAGGGGTTCGCCGGTGTCGTCCAGCTTGCGGCGCAGCCGGCTGACGACCAGCTCGACGACGTTGGAGCGGCCGCCGAAGCCGTACTCCCAGACGTGGTCGAGGATCTGCGCCTTGGTGAGGACGGTCGGGGACTTGCGCATGAGGTAGCGCAGGACCTCGTACTCGGTGGGGGTGAGGGTCAGGAGCCTGTCGCCGCGCCGGACCTCGCGGGTGTCCTCGTCCATCGACAGGTCCGCGACATGGAGCACGGACCGCTGGAAGGCGGGGCCGGCGCTGCGGCGCAGCACGGTGCGCAGCCGGGCCATCAGCTCCTCCACGGCGAAGGGCTTGACCAGGTAGTCGTCGCCGCCCCGGGTGAGGCCCGCGACACGGTCGGCGACGCCGTCGCGGGCGGTCAGGAACACCACGGGCACCATCGTGCCGGACTGGCGCAGCCGGTCGAGCACGCCGAAGCCGTCCACGCCCGGCAGCATCAGGTCCAGGACCACGATGTCGGGACGGAACGCGGCCGCCTGCCTGAGCGCTTCCTCGCCGGAGTGTGCCGTTACCGCGTCCCAGCCCTCGTAGCGGGCGACGGTCGCCACCAGGTCAGCGATCGGCGGATCGTCGTCCACCACGAGAAGTCGCACTTTTTCCACGTGCTCATAGTGCGGCACCGATCGCCGCACGCCATAGCCGCTCACGATTTGGCAGCTGATCGATAAAAACTTGAAAGTTGTCCGACAGGAAAACGACAGCGCGCACCGGCGAAGCTCGTATCCCCACCTGATCAAGGAGCTGTCACCGTGACCACTCTCCAACAACCGCCCGCGGCGGTCGGCCGCCCGGGAGCGCGTCCCAAAGTGGTCGCCCGCACCGGTCTGTACACGGTGCTGGCGGCGAACGTGGCCGTGGTGACCTTCTTCTTCGTGCAGGGGGGCTTCGCCTCGAACGCCCTCATCGTGCTGGGCCGCCTGACCGGTCTGTACGGCGCGCTGCTGATGGCGTTCCAGCTGCTGCTGGTGGCCCGGCTGCCGTGGTTCGACCGGCGCATCGGCATGGACCGGCTGACCTCCTGGCACCGCTGGACCGGCTTCTCGGTGCTGTGGCTGCTGGTCGCGCACGGTGTGTTCATCAGCTTCGGGTACGCGCAGTCCTCGGACATGGACCCGGTCAGCCAGCTGGTCGACCTCGCCGAGACCGTCGAGGGCGTGCTGCGCGCGATCGTCGCGCTCGGCATCATCATCGTGATCGGTGTCGTCTCGGCCCGCTTCGCCCGCCGCAGGCTGGCCTACGAGACCTGGCACTTCATCCACCTCTACACCTACGTCGCGGTGGTGCTGGCCTTCACGCACCAGGTCACGGCGGGCACCTCCTTCGCCTCCTCGAAGACGGCGACGGCGTACTGGTACGTGCTGTGGGGCGTGGCCCTGGCCTCCGTGTTCCTGGGCCGACTGGTGCTGCCGCTGTGGCGCAACTGGCGTCACCAGCTGCGGGTCACCGCCGTCGTGCCCGAGGCCGACAACGTCGTGTCGATCTACATGAGCGGCCGTGACCTGGACCGGATGCCCGCACGGGCCGGCCAGTTCTTCCTGTGGCGGTTCCTGACCCGGGACCGCTGGTGGCAGGCCAACCCGTTCTCGCTGTCGGCCGCGCCCGACGGCAAGCAGCTGCGGCTGACCGCGAAGGCGGCCGGCGAGGGCTCCGCCGCCCTGCGCCATGTGAAGGTCGGCACCCGCGTGTTCGCCGAGGGTCCCTACGGCGCCTTCACCGCGATGCACCGCACCCGGCCGGAGTCCGTCCTCATCGCCGGCGGCGTCGGCGTCACCCCCATCCGGGCCCTGCTGGAGGAGATCGAGGGACACGCCGTGGTCATCTACCGGGTGGGCGCGAAGCAGGACGCGGTCCTCTACGACGAGCTGCAGCGGCTCGCCTTCGACAAGGGTGCCGAGCTGCACCTGGTCTCCGGCCCGGTCAGCCCCGACCTGCTGGCGGCGCGCGAGCTGCGGCGCATGGTGCCGGACATCACCGACCGGGACGTGTTCCTGTGCGGGCCCCCGCCGATGATGAACGCGGTCCTCGGCAGCCTGCGCGAGCTGGACGTACCCAAGCCGCAGATCCACTTCGAACGCTTCAGCCTGGCCGGCTGAGGGACAGGAACGCACTGTGAAACGAGTCATTCCCGCCCTGGTCCTCAGCGCCGCCGCGCTGGTCCCCGTGTGGCGCTACACCCCCTCGACCGGGACGACCACCACGGTGACCGCCGAGCCCGCGCCGTCCGCCTCCGCGTCCGCCACGGCGGGCTCGACCGTGGTCAAGGGCCCGACGGTCGACACCGAGAAGGGCCCCGTGCAGGTCCAGGCGACCTTCCGGGGCGAGAAGATCACGGCCGTGAGCATGCTCCGACAGCCGGACCATCCGCAGACGGAAGCGGCGGTGCCGGTGCTGATCGAGGAGACGCTCACGGCGCAGAGCGCCGACATCGACACCGTCTCCGGCGCCACCATCACCAGCGACGCCTACCGGCAGTCCCTCCAGGCGGCGATCGACGAGAACGAGAAGTCCGCGTCCTCGACCGACCCGGCGTCCTCGACCGACTCCTCCGACGCGCAGGCGCCGCAGGAGAGCACGAGCCGGACCGTCGCCGGACCGACCGTCGGTACGTCCAAGGGTGACGTCCAGGTCCAGGTGACCTTCGAGGGCGACGCGATCGCCTCGGTGAAGATGCTGAAGCAGCCGGACCACCCGCAGACCGAGGCGGCCGTCCCGGTGCTGATCAAGGAGACGCTGGCGGCGCAGACTGCCGACATCGACACCGTCTCCGGCGCCACCATCACCAGCGACGGCTACCGGGAGTCCCTCCAGGCCGCCCTCGACACGAAGGCCTGACCCGGTGCGCCGCGTCGAACACATCATGGGGTTCCCGATCTCGCTGCTCGTCGAGGACGGCGAGCACGAGGGCGGGAACAGCGGAGGGGACATCGGCCGCGCGGGGACACTGACCGCCGAGTCCGTGGAGCCGGCGTTCGCCTGGCTGCGTGAGGTCGACGCGCGGTTCAGCCCGTTCCGCGAGGACAGCGAGGTCTCGCGGCTGGACCGGGGCGAACTGGCGCCGGAGGAGATCAGCCCGGACCTGGCCGAGGTGCTGGCGCTCTGCGAGGAGTACCGGGTGGCCACGGGCGGCGCGTTCGACGTACGGCTGCCGGGGCGGGGGCTCGACCCCTGCGCGATGGTGAAGGGGTGGGCCGTGCAGCGGGCGGCTGAGCTGCTGACGGAGCTGGGCGCGAGGCGACTGTGCCTCAACGCGGGTGGTGACGTGGCGGCGACCGGCGGTCCGTGGCGGGTCGGTGTACGGCACCCCGAGCGGGCCGACCGCCTCTGCACGGTCCTGGCCCTCACGGACGGGGCGGTCGCCACCTCCGCCCGCTACGAGCGCGGGGACCACATCCTCGACGGCCGTACCGGCCGCCCGGCGACGGGACTCCTGAGCCTCACGGTCGTGGCCCCGTCCCTCACCGAGGCCGACGCGACCGCGACGGCGGCCTTCGCGATGGGCGCGGAAGGCATCGAGTGGGCCGCGTCCCGGGAGGGCTGCGAGGTGTTCGCCGTCGACGCGGAGCAGCGGGTCTTCCGGACGCCGGGACTGCCGGTGGCGGCCTGACGGACCGTCCGCGTGCACCTGCGTACGTCCGGGTTCGCCTGCGTACGGCCTCGTACGCCGGTGTACGCCCGCGGCCGCCTGCGGTGCGGGTGGCCGCTGTCGCGCGCACCGGGGCGGCACGGGTGGGCGCCGGCGCGTGCGACCGCCCGCCCGCCGCCCCGAAATCCCGTTGCGGCCCCGGCCACCGCCCCCCGACAGTGGCCCCATGACGACGACGCACCCCATCCCCCTGCCGCCCGGCCTGACCGTGCGCCCGGCGACGCTCGACGACGCGGAGGCGGTGTGCGCGCTGCTCAACGAGATCGACGTGCTGGAGATCGGCCGCGCCGAGACCGAGTTGGCCGAGGTACGGGCCGACCTGAAGCATCCCGAGACGGATCTGGCGCGTGACTCCTGGCTGCTGTTCGACGGCGACCGGCTGGTGGCCTACGGGCTGCAGTGGGACGAGTCCGGCGGCGAACGCATCGACATGGACCACTACACGCTGCCGGACCAACCCCTCGGCGCCCTGCACCTGTTCGAGCTGATGGAGGCCCGCGCGGCGGAGCGTGCGGCGGCCAACGGCGCGGACCGGGCCGTCGTGCACATGCACCTCAACATCGCGCCGACGATGGACCTGGACGCCCTGCGCGAGCGCGGCTGGCGCACGGTCCGCCGCTACCACGTGATGGCCCGCCCCCTGTCCCCCGCCGGGCCGGCGGCGACTCCGCCGCCCGGGGTGACCCTGCGCGACTGCTCCGCCGAGCCGGACCGCAGGAAGGCCCACGCCCTGCTCCAGGCCGCCTTCGCCGACCACTTCGACTTCCAGCCGCGCACGTACGAGCAGTGGCTGGACGACATCGACGCCGAGCACGTCGACTGGTCCCTGACCTGGATCGCGCACGTCGACGGTCTCGGCGACACGGCGGCCGTGCGGTGCCGCAACGACCGGTCCGCGATGGCCTGGATCGCCAGCATCGGCGTCCTGCGCGAGGCCCGGGGCCGGGGCCTGGGCAGTCTGCTGCTCGGTCACGCCTTCGGTCACTTCGCGGCGCTGGGCCGCGACCGCATCGGTCTGGGCGTCGACACCGACAACAGCACCGGTGCCCTCGCCCTCTACGAACGGCACGGCATGAAGCTGGACTTCGCTGTCGACACCTGGGAACTGATACGCCCCGTGAAGTAGTCGCGGTGCACGAAGCCCCCGTTCTCCCGGGATGTCCCCCGGAGAGCGGGGGCTGCGCGTTCGACCTGTCGGACATTGTTCGATACCTCTTGACGCTTCACCACACGCCGATTGACACTCTCGCAACACGACGTCACATGGTCGAAACAGCGGGATGCCCGGGGCGAGGGCTCCCGCCTCTGCCCGACCCCTCCCCCTTGCGTTCACCTTGCCTTCGCCACCCCTTCATCAGCCGTGCTCTCAGCAGGGATAACTCGACATGACGCACATCGAACGTCTGCGCGGCCGCGCGAGACGCTGGGCGGGTCCGCTCGCCGGACTGACCGCCGCGTCACTCGTCCTGGGACTGGCCGGGCCCGTCGCCCAGGCCGCCGCGGACGACGCCGGCCTCACCGACGGGCTGGCCCTCTGGTACAAACTCGACGCCACCTCCGGCACCAAGGCCGTCGACGCCTCCGGCCACGGCCGTGACGGCACGGTGAACGGCACCGCCGGCTGGACGGGCGACGGCCAGGGCCTCTCCTTCAACGGGTCCGACACCTACATCAAGGTGCCGAACGACGTCATGAAGGGCATGAACTCCATCAGCGTGTCCATGGACGTGCTGATGGACGAGTCGCAGACCGGTCCGTACTTCATCTACGGCTTCGGCAACACCAGCAGCGGCGCGGGCAACGGCTACCTCTTCGCCACCGGCAACTCCCTGCGCACGGCCATCGCTTCGGGCAACTGGTCGACGGAGCAGAACACCCGGCCCTCCGACGGGCACAACCTGAGCCGCTCGGTGTGGAAGCAGCTCACCTACACCCAGACCGGCACCACGGGCGTCCTCTACGAGGACGGCGCCGAGGTCGGCCGCAACACGTCGGTCACCACCACCCCGGGGTCCATCGGTTCGGGCACCACGACCGCCAACTACATAGGCAAGTCGGTCTACACCGGCGACAAGCTGTTCAAGGGCAAGATCCGCGACTTCCGGGTCTACGACCGCGCGCTCGCCGGCTCCGAGGTCGAGCAGCTCGCGCTCCCCATCGCCGAGGAGGGCCTCGCCGCCGACAAGGCCGCCCTCACCCTGGGCGACACCAGCGCGGTGACCGCCGACCTGACCCTGCCGAAGACCGGTACGGCCGGGGGCTCCACGATCACCTGGAGGAGCGACAACACCGGCGTGGTCTCGAACTCCGGCGCGGTGACCCGCCCCGCCGCCGGTGAGCCGAACGGCCACGCCACGCTGACGGCGACCCTCAAGAAGGGTCCCGCGAGCGCGACCAAGTCCTTCGAGGTCACGGTCCTGCCGACGTTCGACGACACCACCGCCGTCAAGCAGGCCGCCGAGGCGCTGACGGTGCACAACCTCGACGACGTCCGCGGCAACCTCACGCTCCCGGGCGACGGCGGCTTCGGTACGAAGGTCTCCTGGTCCTCCGCGAACGCGGACGTAGTCTCCGCGGACGGCGTGGTGAAGCGTCCCGCCCACGGCGACGGCGACACGACCGTCGTGCTGACCGCGACGGTCACCAAGGGCGACGCGAAGACCACCCGTGCCTTCACCGCGAAGGTGCCGGAACTGCCCAAGAAGGAAGCCCTCAAGGGCTACATGTTCAGCTACTTCACCGGCGAGGGCACCTCGGACGGCGAGCAGCTGTACGCGGCCCTCAGCAAGGGCAACGACCCGCTGAAGTGGCGGGAGCTGAACGACGGCAAGCCGGTCCTGACCTCCACGCTCGGCGAGAAGGGCCTGCGCGACCCGTTCATCATCCGCTCCCCCGAGGGCGACAAGTTCTACCAGATCGCCACCGACCTGAAGATCTACGGCAACGGCGACTGGGACGCCTCCCAGCGCACCGGCAGCAAGTCCATCATGGTCTGGGAGTCCACCGACCTGGTGAACTGGACGAACCAGCGCCTGGTGAAGGTCTCCCCCGACTCGGCCGGCAACACCTGGGCCCCCGAGGCGTACTACGACGAGCAGCGCGGCGAGTACGTCGTGTTCTGGGCGTCGAAGCTGTACGACAACGAGGCCCACTCCGGCGACACGTACAACCGCATGATGTACGCGACGACCCGTGACTTCTACACGTTCAGCGAGCCCAAGGTCTGGGTCGACCGCGGCTACTCCGTCATCGACTCCACCGTCATCCAGCACGACGGCGAGTACTACCGCCTCTCCAAGGACGAGCGGAACAACTCCTCCTCCACCCCCAACAGCAAGTTCATCTTCGAGGAGAAGAGCGACACGCTCCGCAACCTCTCCTGGACCGCCGTCTCCGAGGGCATCGGCAAGGGCCACATGAGCGCCGCCGAGGGCCCGCTGGTGTTCAAGTCGAACACCGAGGACAAGTGGTACGCGTTCCTGGACGAGTTCGGCGGCCGCGGCTACATCCCCTTCGAGACGAAGGACCTGGACTCCGGCGTCTGGACGCCGTCCACCGACTACGACCTGCCGTCCAAGCCCCGGCACGGCACCGTGCTCCCGGTCACCCAGGCCGAGTACGACCGGCTGCTGAAGACCTATCAGCCGGACGGCATCGTCACGGCCGTCGAGGACGTCAAGGTCCGGACCCGCACCGGTGACGCCCCGGTCCTGCCGGCCACCGTCATCGCCGAGTTCGCCGACGGCGCGAAGCGGCCCGTCGCCGTCACCTGGGCGGACGTGGACCCCTCCCAGTACGCGCAGGCCGGCACCTTCACGGTGAAGGGCGACCTGCCCGGCGACTCCGCGATCGAGGTCCGTGCCGAGGTCACGGTCTCCGCCGAGGGCCCGGACGTCCCGGCCGACCTGCTCGTGCACTACGGCTTCGACGAGACCGGCGGCAGCATCGCCCGTGACTCCAGCGGCCACGGCTACCACGGCACCTACGTCCGCACCCCCGACTTCGCGACCGGCGTCGACGGCGGCTCGTTCAAGATGTCCGGCGGCGACAGCGGCTCCAGCTCGCCCTACGTCAGGATCCCGAACGGCGTGCTGAAGGGCGCCGACAGCGTCACCGTCTCCACGTACGCGAAGTGGAAGGGCGGCGACAACTGGCAGTGGCTGTTCGGCCTCGGCCCGGACAGCAACAAGTACCTGTTCGCCAGCCCCTCGAACGGTTCCTCGTCCCTCTACTCGGCCATCACGGCGGCGAGCTGGGGCGCGGAGAAGAAGCTGTCCGGCGCCCGGCTCACCCCCGGCAAGTGGCAGCACGTCACGGTCACCGTCGACGGCGGCGCCAAGACGGCGGTGCTGTACGCGGACGGCGTCGAGGTGTCCCGCGCCACCGACGTCTCCGTCAAGCCGTCCGACCTGTACGACGCGAACAAGAACTACAGCGGCTACATCGGCCGGTCCATGTACTCCCCCGACCCGTACTTCGGCGGTGAGGTCGACGACTTCCGGATCTACGACCGGGCCCTGACGGCCGCCGAGGTGCTGGAGATCAGCGGCAACACCACGGGCATCGCCAAGGTGACCCACCCGGCGCAGAAGACGGACGCCGTCATCGACGACGCCGGCAGCCGTGTCACCCTGCCGATGAAGCCGGGCACCGATCTGACCAAGCTGGCCCCGGAGTTCACCCTCGCCCACGGCGCGAAGATCAGCCCCGCCTCCGGCACCGCGCAGAACTTCACCAAGCCGGTGACGTACGAGGTCACCGGTTCCGACGGCAAGAAGCGCACCTGGACGGTGTCGGCACGCGAGCTCAAGAGCCCGGTGCTGCCCGGCCTCAACGCGGACCCGAACATCGTCCGCTTCGGTGACACCTTCTACATCTACCCGACCACCGACGGCTTCGAGGGCTGGAGCGGTACGCAGTTCAAGGCGTACTCCTCCAAGGACCTGGTCAACTGGAAGGACCACGGCGTCATCCTGGACCTCGGTCCGGACGTCTCCTGGGCGGACAGCAGGGCCTGGGCGCCGGCGATGGAGGAGCGGAACGGCAAGTACTACTTCTACTTCTGCGCCGACGCGAACATCGGTGTCGCGGTCTCCGACTCGCCCACCGGCCCGTTCAAGGACGCCCTCGGCAAGCCGCTGCTGAAGGCCGGCATGCTCCCGGGCCAGATGATCGACCCGGCGGTCTTCACCGACGACGACGGAAAGTCGTACCTCTACTGGGGCAACGGCCGCGCCTACGTGGTCCCGCTGAACGACGACATGGTGTCGTTCGACTCCGCCAAGATCTCGGACATCACCCCCAGCGGCTACAACGAGGGCACGTTCGTCATCAAGCGCAAGGGCACCTACTACTTCATGTGGTCGGAGAACGACACACGTGACGAGAACTACCGGGTCGCCTACGCCACCGGCTCCTCGCCCACCGGTCCCTGGACCAAGCGGGGCGTGATCCTGGAGAAGGACCTCTCGCTCGGCGTCAAGGGCCCCGGCCACCACTCGGTGGTCCACGTCCCCGGCACCGACGACTGGTACATCGCCTACCACCGCTTCGCCATCCCCGGCGGAGACGGCACCCACCGCGAAACCACCATCGACAAGCTGGAGTTCGACGCCGACGGCCTGCTGAAGAAGGTCGTCCCCACCCTGGAGAGCATCGACCCGGTCACCATCGCCCGGGCCGGCGCGGACGTCTCCGGCAAGGAAGGCGCCGAGATCCGGCTGAACGGCACGGTCTCCGGCGCGGGCACCGCCCGGTGGACGGCCGAGAAGGGCGCGCCCTGCGTCTTCGCCGACGCCGGGTCCGCGAGGACCACGGTCACCTGCTCGGACAACGGCACCTACGAGGTCACCCTGACCGGCGGCCGCAGCTCCGACACGGCCACTGTCACCGTCACCAACGCCGCCCCGGAGATCACATCGGTGACCAGCGGGAAGACCGTGGAGACGGGCAAGGTCACCCGGGTCCGGGTCAAGTTCACCGACGCGGGCACCCGTGACGGGCACACCTGCCGGATCGACTGGAAGGACGGTTCCCGGCCGGCGGCCGGCAAGGTCACGGCCGGCAGCTGCAAGGCCGAGCACACCTACCGCACGGCCGGCCTCTACGCCCCGGTGATCACCGTCACCGACGACGACGGCGCCTCGGTGAGCCACACCGTCGCCGAGCTGGTCGTCTTCGACCGCAAGGCCGGTGGCGCGACCGGTGACGGCAGCTTCACCTCCCCGGCCGGGGCCTACCCGGCGGGCCCGAAGCTGACCGGCAAGGCGGACTTCTCCTTCTCCGCCGCGTACGGCAAGAGCGGCACCAAGCCGTCCGGCAAGGTGGCGTTCGACTTCGCCGGCGCCAAGCTGAAGTTCCGCTCCACCAGCACCGAATGGCTCGTGGTCAACGGCTCCGAGGCCGTCCTCCAGGGCTACGGCACGGTCAACGGCAAGGGCGGTTACCTCTTCCGCGTCACGGCCACCGACGGCCCGGACACCTTCCAGATCAAGATCTGGAAGAAGTCCGACGGCACGGTCGTCTACCAGAACAAGACGGCCGCGACCACGAAGGGCATCACCATCGGCCGCACGTAGCGAGTCCTGACCGCACCAGACCGAGCCGCGCCCGGAACCCTTCCGGGCGCGGCTCGGCGCGTGGGGCCCGGGAATCCCCCCGCCCCCAGAACGTTGAACCCCCTGTGACCTCCGTACTCGCCGCCACCCGCTTCTCCGTCCTCGACCGCTCCCGGATCCGCGAGGGCCACAGCGCGCCCGAGGCCCTGCGGGACACCGTGGGACTGGCCCGGCACGCGGAGCGGCTCGGCTTCCACCGCTTCTGGGTGTCGGAGCACCACGGCGTACCCGGCGTGGCCGGTTCCGCCCCCACCGTGCTGGCCGCCGCCGTGGCGGCGGCCACCCGCACGATCCGCGTGGGCACCGGCGGAGTCATGCTCCCCAACCACCGCCCGCTGATCGTCGCGGAACAGTTCGGCGTCCTGGAGTCCCTGTTCCCCGGCCGGATCGACATGGGGCTCGGCCGCTCCGTCGGCTTCACGGACGGCGTGCGCCGCGCGCTGGGCCGGGACAAGGACGACGCCGAGGACTTCGCGGGCCAGGTCGCCGAGCTGCTCGGCTGGTTCGCCGGGACCTCCCCGACCGGGGTGCACGCTCGTCCCCCGGAGGGTCTGACCGTGCCCCCGTTCGTGCTGGCGATGGGCGAGGGCGCCGACATCGCCGCGCGGGCGGGCCTGCCGATGGTGATCGGCGACCTCCGCGACCGAGACAGGGTGCGGCGGGGCGTCGACCGCTATCGCGCCGGGTTCCGCCCGTCCGCGTGGGCCGAGGAACCGTACGTCGTCGTCTCCGGCACGATCGCCGTCGCCGGCACCCCGGAGGACGCCCGCCGGCTGCTGCTCCCGGAGGCCTGGGCCATGGCGTACTCCCGCACCCACGGCACGTTCCCGCCGCTCGCCCCCGCGGAGGAGGTCGAGCGGCGGCCGATGACGGCCAGGGAGCGCAGCTTCTACGAGTCCGGACTGACCGGCCACATGTACGGCACGGAGGAACAGGTGGCGCGCGAACTGGAGTCGGTGGTCGAGGAGACGGGCGCCCGGGAGGTCCTGGTCACGACGAGCACGCACGACCGCGAGGCGCTGCTGGACTCGTACCGGAGGCTGTCCCGGATCGCGGGCCTCGGCCGCCCGCTCACCGGGAACTGACCCTCGCACGGCTCACGGCACGACCACCGTGGGCGTCCGGCGCGTGCTCGACCATGGCCGCCACGTCGATCACCGCCGTCTGCGCGGCCCGCGCCAGGGCCCGACGGTCGCGGTGGCGGCCCGGGGCGATGACGGGCCGTACGTCCACCTCGGCGACGATCCCGCGCGCCGACACCACCCGCCACACCGAAGCGAGCAGCGCGTCGTCCCCGACGTACGCCGGCGTGGTGCTCGCCCCGCCCCCGGCGCACCGGTATCGGACCCGTACCGGCTGCACGGCCACGCCGGCGTCGAGCGCGGACTGGAACACGGCCCGCCGGAAGCGGCCCTGTGCCCGGCCGCACCAGGTGCTCCCCTCGGGAAAGGCGACGACGGCCGCACCACCGCGCAGGGCCCCGGCGACGCGCGCGACGGTCTCCGGCAGCGCGCGGATACGGTCCCGCTCGATGAACAGCACCCCGCTCCGCGCGACGAGGGCGCCCGCGACCGGCCACGCCCGGATGTCCGCCTTGGCGAGCATCCGGGCCGGACGCACCGCCCCGAGCAGCGGTATGTCGAGCCAGGAGACGTGGTGGGCGACGAGGAGCAGTCCGCCGGCGGGCGGTGCGACGCCGGAGATCCGTACGCGGACCCCCGAGGCCCGCACGACCCACCGGCTCCACCACCGCACGACGCCGGACGGCAGCCGCAGGCCGACGAGGCTCACCAGCACCCCGACGGCGACCAGGGCCACGACCGCCGCGAACCGGGCGACGGCCCGGGGCAGGCCGGCGCCCGGCCCGGTCGCCGCCACACACGCCCGCGGGCTGCAGGGCGCGCTGGGCAGCCATGCGCTCACCGGTTCACGCCGCCGGGACGAGGGAGAGGAAGTGCCGCAGGTAACGGGCGTCGACCCGGCGCATCGACAGCAGCACGTACAGGTCCGCGACCCCGAAGGCCGGGTCGTGCGCGGGCTCGCCGCACACCCAGGCACCGAGGCGCAGATAGCCGCGCAGCAGCGGCGGCAGCTCGGTACGGCCCCGTGCCGCCCCGCCCTTCGGCACCCAGGGCAGCAGCGGCCGTACCCGGTACTCCTCCGGCGCCAGGTTCCTGGCCCGGACCCGGTCCCAGGTGCCCGCGGCGAGGGCTCCGCCGTCGGTGAGCGGGAGGGAGCAGCATCCGCCCAGCCACTCGTGGCCGCCCTGGACCATGTAGCGGGCGATGCCGGCCCAGATCAGGCCGATCACGGTGCCGTCGCGGTGGTCGGGGTGCACGCAGGACCGGCCGACCTCCACCAGCGAGGGGCGGATCGCGTCGAGCCGGCCGAGGTCGAACTCGCCCTCGGAGTACAGCCGTCCGGCGACCGCGGCCCGTTCGGGCGGCAGCAGCCGGTAGGTGCCGACGACCTGTCCGGTCAGGGTGTCCCGGACGAGCAGGTGGTCGCAGTAGGCGTCGAAGGGGTCGATGTCGAGTCCCGGCTGCGGCGACGCCGTCAGGGCCCCCAGCTCCCCGGCGAACACATCGTGCCGCAGGCGCTGGGCGGCGCGGACGTCCTCCTCGCCGCGGGCCAGGGTGACGGTGTAGCGGGTGGGGGCCGTCGGCCGGGGCGGGCTGTCGAGGGTGGAGGCGGTCATGGCATCTCCTGGTCACGGGCCGACTCGGCGGCGTCAGGGCGGACCTGGGGACGTGCGGCCCGCCGCCCCAGTTCTCCCGGCGCCGGCTGACACCCGCGTGACCGGTCGCGAGAGCCCGGATGTGGAGCGGTTGAACGGCTCGGACCGGGTGTCCGGGGCGTCCGGCTCCGCCGACCGGCGGGTGTCGCGACGGTGACGAAAGCCTGGCGGGGCCGGATGAGAGCACCACGCCCGGCCCCGCCCGTCCGCACCTGTCGGCGAACGTTCCCTGCCCCGGCACGGGGCGCCCGGCAGGCCCGTGTCGACCGGCCCTGCCGCATCGCGGCCTACCGCGTCCCGGCCTTCCGGGCAGCCCGCAGCCATTCCCTGTTCATGCTCGTGATGGACATCAGCGGAATCCCCTTGGGACAGGCCGTGGCGCACTCACCCGCCAGCGTGCACCCCCCGAACCCCTCCTCGTCCATCCGCTCCACCATGTCCAGCACCCGCGTCTCCCGCTCGGGCGCGCCCTGCGGCAGCACGTTCAGGTGGTTGATCTTCGCCGAGGTGAACAGCATCGCCGCGCCGTTCGGGCACGCGGCCACACAGGCCCCGCAGCCGATGCACTCCGCGTGCTCGAAGGCGAGGTCCGCGTCCGGTTTCGGGACGGCCGTGGCGTGTGCCTCCGGCGCGGCGCCGGTCGGCGCGGTGATGTACCCGCCGGCCTGGATGATCCGGTCGAACGCCGACCGGTCCACCACCAGGTCCTTGACCACCGGGAAGGCGGCCGCCCGCCAGGGTTCGACGTCGATCGTGTCGCCGTCCGAGAAGGACCGCATGTGCAGCTGGCAGGTCGTCGTCCGCTCCGGCCCGTGCGCGTCGCCGTTGATGACGAGCGAGCAGGCCCCGCAGATCCCCTCACGGCAGTCGTGGTCGAAGGCCACCGGGTCCTCACCGCGCAGGATGAGTTCCTCGTTGAGCGTGTCGAGCATCTCCAGAAAAGACATGTCGGGCGAGATGCCGTCCACCTCGTACGTGGACATGGCGCCGTCGGCGTCGGCGTTCCGCTGGCGCCAGACGCGCAGGGTCAGCTTCATGCGTAGCTCCGCTGGGTGGGGTGGACGTACTCGAAGACCAGGTCTTCCCGGTGCAGGACGGGTGCCGTGCCGGTGCCGGTGAACTCCCAGGCGGCGGCGTACGAGAACTCCTCGTCGCGGCGCTCCGCCTCGCCGTCGGCGGTCTGGGACTCCTCGCGGAAGTGGCCGCCGCAGGACTCGGCGCGGTGCAGCGCGTCGAGGCACATCAGCTCGGCGAGTTCGAGGTAGTCGACGATGCGGTTCGCCTTCTCCAGGGACTGGTTGAACTCCTCGCCCGTCCCCGGGACCTTGATCCGCCGCCAGAACTCCTCGCGGATCTGCGGGATCCGCTCCAGGGCCTTCCGCAGGCCGCTGTCGGTCCGGGCCATCCCGCAGAACTCCCACATCAGTTCGCCGAGTTCGCGGTGGAAGGAGTCGGGCGTGCGGTCGCCGTCGACGGCGAGCAGCAGGTTCAGCCGGTCCTCGGTCTCGGCCAGCACCTCTTGGACGACGGCGTGTTCGGGGCCGATGCCGTCCTGCTCCGGATGCCGGGCGAGGTAGTCGTTGATGGTGGCCGGGAGCACGAAGTACCCGTCGGCGAGGCCCTGCATCAGCGCGGACGCGCCGAGGCGGTTGGCCCCGTGGTCGGAGAAGTTGGCCTCGCCGATCGCGAACAGGCCGGGGACGGTGGTCTGCAGGTCGTAGTCCACCCACAGCCCGCCCATCGTGTAGTGCACGGCGGGGTAGATCCGCATCGGAACCTCGTACGGATCCTCGTCGGTGATCCGCTGGTACATGTCGAAGAGGTTGCCGTACTTGGCTTCCACGGCCTTGCGTCCCATGCGGGCGACGGCGTCGGCGCAGTCGAGGTAGACGCCCTGCCCGCCGGGCCCGACGCCCCTGCCCTCGTCGCAGACGTTCTTCGCGGCGCGGGAGGCGATGTCACGGGGGACGAGGTTGCCGAAGGCGGGGTAGATCCGCTCCAGGTAGTAGTCGCGCTCGTCCTCGGGGATCCTGTTCGCCGGGCGGGTGTCTCCCTGGGCCTTCGGCACCCAGATGCGGCCGTCGTTGCGCAGCGACTCGCTCATCAGCGTCAGCTTGGACTGGTGGTCGCCGGTGCGCGGGATGCACGTGGGATGGATCTGGGTGAAGCACGGGTTGGCGAACAGCGCGCCGCGCCGGTGCGCCCGCCACACGGCGGTCGCGTTGGAGTTCATGGCGTTGGTCGACAGGTAGAAGACGTTCCCGTATCCGCCGCTCGCCAGCACCACGGCGTCCGCGAAGTACGTGTCGATCCTCCCCGTGATCAGATCCCGCGCGACGATCCCGCGTGCCCGCCCGTCGACGACGATCAGGTCGAGCATCTCGATGCGTGGATGCATCTCCACGTTTCCCGCCGCGATCTGCCTGCTCAGGGCCTGATAGGCGCCGAGCAGCAGCTGCTGTCCCGTCTGGCCCCGGGCGTAGAAGGTCCTGGACACCTGGACTCCGCCGAAGGAGCGGGTGTCGAGCAGTCCGCCGTACTCCCGGGCGAAGGGCACGCCCTGGGCCACGCACTGGTCGATGATCTCGACGGAGATCTGGGCGAGGCGGTGGACGTTCGACTCCCTCGCCCGGAAGTCGCCGCCCTTGACGGTGTCGTAGAACAGCCGGTGGACCGAGTCGCCGTCGTTGCGGTAGTTCTTGGCCGCGTTGATGCCGCCCTGGGCGGCGATCGAGTGGGCGCGGCGCGGGGAGTCCTGGTAGCAGAACTGGACGACGTGGTAGCCCTGTTCGGCGAGCGTGGCGCCGGCCGAGCCGCCCGCGAGGCCCGTGCCGACGACGATCACCGTGTGCTTGCGGCGGTTGGCGGGGTTGACCAGCCTGGCCTCGAAGCGGCGCCGGTCCCAGCGCTCGGCGACCGGCCCCTCGGGGGCCTTGCCGTCGACGACCGGGGCGCCGGTCACGTAGTCCGTGTAAGCGGTGGACGTGGTCATGGTCAGCTCACCACTCCGGTCATGACGGCGACGGGTACGGAGACGAAGCCCGCGGTCAGCACCAGGGCCAGGACGTTCGCGGTGGTCCTCAGGGCCCGGTCGCGGGTGCGGCTGCCGGCGCCGAGGGTCTGGGCGGCGCTCCAGAAGCCGTGCCGGACGTGCAGTCCGAGCGCGAGCACCGCGGCGATGTAGACGACGTTGCCGTACCAGGTGGAGAAGGTGTCGATCACGTTCTGGTACGGGTGTCCGGCCTCGAAGCCGCCCGGGTGGGCGGTGCCGGTGGTCAGGTCGAGGATGTGCCAGACGATGAACAGGGCGAGGATGACGCCGCCCCAGCGCATGGTCCGGGTCGCGTAGCTCGCCCGGCGTTTTTTGTGCACGTACGTGCTCGGCCGGGCCCGCAGGTCGCGGCGGCTGAGCTGGTAGGCGGCCGTGGCGTGGGCGACGACCGCGGCGACCAGCACCACGCGGACGATCCACAGGGCCCACTCGTGGTGCAGGAAGGGCTCGCCGAGGGTGCGCAGCCAGTGGGCGTAGCCGTTGAACTCGCCGGCGCCGAAGAAGATCTTGAGGTTGCCGAGCATGTGGGCGACCAGATACGCCAGCATGATCAGTCCGCTGACGGCCATCACCGTCTTCTTGCCGAGGGAGCTGTCCCACGCCGAGCGCGCGAAGGACGGTTTTCGTTCCGTCCGTTCCGCCCGGTCCGTCCGCGTTGCCAGTGCCATGGAACAGACGCTAGAACCGCGACGCCCCATCGGTCCAAGACATGAAACAGCTCGTTTCGATAGCTAGGTCCTATCGTCGCGTATCGTGAGGGGGTGCAGTTCCAGCAGCTCCAGTACTTCGTGGCGGTGGCCGAGACCCGGCACTTCACCCGGGCCGCCGAGCTGGTCCATGTGGCGCAGCCGTCGCTGTCGCAGCAGATCAAGGCCCTGGAGCGGGAGTTGGGCGCGGACCTCTTCCGGCGGGCGCGCGGCAACATCACGCTGACGGACGCCGGTGAGGCGCTGCTGCCGCTGGCCCGCCGCATCCTGGCCGACACGGACACCGCCCGGCACGAGGTGCAGGAGCTGGTCCAGCTACGGCGGGGCCGGGTCCGGCTCGGCGCGACCCCGAGCCTGTGCACGGGCCTGCTCCCGGACGTGCTGCGTGCCTTCCACGACCGCTACCCGGGCATCCGGCTGCTGATCGAGGAGGGCGGCTCGCACGACCTCGTACGGCAGCTGGCGCGCGGCGCCCTGGACCTGGCGCTGGTCGTCCTCCCGCTCCCGACGGCCTCCCCGGCCCTGACCACGGTGGAGCTGCTGCGCGAGGACCTGGTCGTGGTCTCCTCGCCGGATGCGCCCAGGCCGGGCAACGGCCGCCGGACGGTCCGTGTCACCGACCTGGAGGGCGAGCGCCTTGTGATGTTCCGCCACGGCTACGACCTGCGGGAACTCACCGTCGCCGCGTGCCGCTCCGCGGGGTTCGAGCCGGACTTCGCGGTCGAGGGCGGGGAGATGGACGCGGTCCTCGGCTTCGTCCGGGCCGGTCTCGGCGTGGCCGTGGTCCCGCGCATGGTCGCCACCGGGGCCGGCCGGGGCCTGCGGGTCACCCCGCTGGCCCGGCCCGGCCTGCATCGCGTGATCGCCTTGGCGCACCGCAGCGATGTGGCTCCGCCTCGGGCCGCGCGGGAGTTGCAGCGGATGTTGGTGGAACGGTGAGGGTGGGTTGCCGGGCCCGGTCTCGCCGTTGGTGGTGAGCGCCGTTCGGGGCTGCGGGTGCGTCGTGGCTTGTCACGCCCGCGCGGCGGAGCCGCACATCGATACAGCCCCGCGCCCCTCAAGGGCGCTGCGCGCCCCCCGAGAAGGGCCCGGCGACGGAAAGGCCCCCTACCCCGTCGCGTCCACCAGCGCCAGTTCGTGGAGGCGGTCCGGGGGGCCCGGGCGGGCGTAGTACCAGCCCTGGGCGGTGTCGCAGCCGAGTATGCGCAGCTGCTCGGCCTGGGCACCGGTCTCGACGCCCTCGACGGTGACCGCGAGGTCGAGACTGTGGGCCAGGGAGACGATCCCCTCGACGATCTTCAGGTCGACGGGGTCGGCCGGGAACTGCTGCATGCTCTGGGTGAAGGACCGGTCCAGTTTCAGGACGCGGACCGGCAGCCGGCGCAGGTTGGCGAGGTTGGAGTAGCCGGTGCCGAAGTCGTCGAGGGCGATGTCGACGCCCATCTCGGAGAGCCTGCGCAGGGGTTTGAGCAGGTCGTCGTCGGCGCCGATCAGGGCGGACTCGGTGACCTCCAGGCAGAGGGCGTCCGGTTCGAGCCCGGCGCGCTCCAGGATGTCCACCGTGTCCTGGACCAGCCCTGGGTGGGTCAGCTGGCACGGGGAGAGGTTGACGTTGACGCGCAGCGGGCCGGTCGTCCGTGTGCCGCCGTGGCGTTCCTGCCATGCGCGGGCCTGGCGCACCGACTGCTCCAGGACCCAGCGGCCGAGCGGGACGATCAGGCCGGTGCGCTCGGCGAGCGGGATGAAGCGGTCGGGGCCGAGGACTCCGTGCTGCGGATGCAGCCAGCGGACCAGTGCCTCGGCGCCGCGCACGGTGCCGTCGCCGAGATGGACCAGCGGCTGGTACTCGATGAAGAACTCGCCCCGGTCCAGGGCGGCGGGGAGCGCCGTCGTGAGCCCGTGCCGGGTGATGGCGCGGGCGTCTGCCTCCGCGTCGGCGACCTCGTAGCGGTTGCCGCCCGCGGACTTGGCCCGGTACATGGTGATGTCGGCGCTGCGCAGCACCTCCGCCGGGCCGCGCTCCCCCGCCGGGCCCTCGACGATGCCGATGCTGCCGCGGACCAGCAGTTCACGGCCCTCGATGCGGACCGGGGTGACCAGCGCGTTCATGATGCGGTCGGCGAGATCGTCGACCTCGCGCTCGGTGTCGGTACCGGTGGTCAGCGCCACGAACTCGTCGCCGCCGAGCCGGGCGACCATCTCTCCGGGCGCGGTCGCGCAGGACTGCAGCCGGTCGGCGACCTCGACGAGCAGCCGGTCGCCGGCCGCGTGTCCGAGGCTGTCGTTGATGGTCTTGAAGCCGTCGAGGTCGAGATAGCAGAGGCCGAAGCGCTGCCCGTCGCCCGCCGCGAGCGCCTTCTCCAGGCGTTCGAAGAACAGGGTGCGGTTGGGCAGTCCGGTGAGCGCGTCGTGGGTGGCCTCGTAGCGCAGGCGCAGGTTGAGCAGCCGGCGCTCGGTGGTGTCCTCCATGAGGGCCAGCTGGTACTGGGGCCGGCCGTCCGCGTCCCGCAGCAGGGACACCGTCAGATTGGTCCACAGGACCGTGCCGTCCGGCCGGTGGAACGCCTTCTCCGTGTGGTAGTGCTCCCGCTCGCCGCCGACCAGTTCGTCGTAGAGGCGCCACACCTGGGGCGCGTCCTCGGCGTGCTTCCACTCGGGGACGCGGCGCCCGCGCATCGCCTGCTCGGTGACCCCGAACATGCGCAGCAACGCCCCGTTGACCTGGAGGATGTTGCCGTCGAGGTCGGCGATGCCGATGCCTATGGCGGCGCCCTCGAACACCGCGCGGAACCGGGCCTCGGTGGCGTGCAGCGCCAGGGCGACCGCGCCCTGGGCCTCCAGCGCGGCGCGGGCGATGGCCTCCTGCTCGGCCAGCGTCCGTCGGCGCAGCGCCTCGGCGAACCCGGCGGCCATCGCGGACTGCAGCCGCCCGGCACGGGCCCGCAGGTCCTCCTGGGGTCCGTCGCCGCCGCAGTAGAGCACCAGATAGGCGTCGACGCAGTCCAGGGCCTGGCTGAGCGCGTCGGGTTCGGTGCAGTGCGCCTCGACGAGGGCGGCGCCGACGGCCCTGCCCGCCTCGGCGTCGTACGTCCTGGCCCGCAGTGCCTCGCTCAGGCTGCGGGCGAGCGGCAGCAGTCGTTCCTCGAACTCGGGGCGGGTCAGCGACGTGGAGGTGGCGGGGAAGACCGCGCGGCTCCAGATGGTCGCGAACCGGCGGAGTCTGTCCTCCGGCCCGTCCGGCTCCGCCCTCACGCTTTGGTCCCCACGCCGGCGAACTGCGCGTAGGCGTACGGATCCTCGTCCTCGGAAGCCGTGTCGGGCCGCCACTTCGCCATCGGCACCACTCCGGGTTCCACCATGTCGTACCCCTCGAAGAACCGTGCGACCTCGTCGGAGGAGCGCATGGTCAGCGGATTGCGAATGTTCCGGTACACGTCCACCATGGCCGCCGCCCGCTCCGCGGGCAGCGGGATTCCCTCGCTGCAGGCGTGCGAGACGATCATCAGGCTGCCGGGCGCGAGCGCGTCGCGCAGCTGCGCCACCGCCCCGTACGGGTCGTCCGTGTCCTCCACGAAGTGCAGTATGGCAACCAGGAGCAGCGCCACCGGCCGGTTCAGGTCGATGAGTTGCCGGACACGGGGGCTCTCGAGGATTTCCCGGGGCTTGCGGAGGTCGGCCGCGACCACGTCCACGCCGTCGACCCCCTTCAGAACGGCCTGGCTGTGTGCTACGGCGACGGGGTCGTGGTCGACGTAGACGATCCGTGCGCCGGGGCTGGCCTCCCGGGCGACCTCGTGCACGTTTCCGAAGGTGGGGATCCCGGATCCGATGTCCAGGAACTGGGTGATGCCCGTGTCGGCCGCGAAGCGCACGGCGCGGCGCATGAACGCGCGGTTCGCCTGCATGATCTTGGGCAGGCCCGGCACGAACTCCATGGCCCTGCGGGCCGCTTCCCGGTCCACCTCGAAATTGTGCGAACCACCCAGGTAGTAGTCGTATATGCGTGCCACGGACGGCATCGAGATGTCGATGCTCCGCGGCGCCCAGGCGGGACGCTCCATCTGTGTACTCCAACGCTTCGGGGGTGGCGTGGGCGATCCGGTGTTCGAGCTGAGGCTACTGATCGTCCGCCGAAGGAGCGAGCAAAAACGGAAATTGACCGTCCGTTCAAGATCTCCGCGGAGGGGCCTGCCCAACCGGCGCCCCGGCCACGCCTGTTCGGTCGGCGGCGTTGCCGGCGGTCGGAGAACACCGCGCCCGGACACCCCCGTTCGGGTGTGTCCGGGCATGCCAAGCGGTCCGCCCCCTCCGTGCGGTGCGGAGGGGGCGGACCTGATCGGCCGCGCTGATGTGGTGCGTCCGGCACTCTTTTCTCGTCCACTCCCTTCCGCGTGCGGCGATGTGAATGGCGAGGCGGTCCACCCTGGGGAAGGTGTCCTTACTTCTGCGCGCCGATCGGCTCTCCGTCGCCGTTGATGGCGAACCAGGTACCGCCGACACCCTGGCCGTTGGTGTCACCGGGCGACTTGTCGTTGGCGAAGGTGTAGAGCGGGATGCAGTTGATGGTCTGCTGCTTGAGGCCGTCAGGACGGTCGAAGACCGTGTAGCCCTTCAGCAGGATGCCCTTGGTGTCGTTCTTGTCGACCGGGGCGACGACGGGCCACTTGTCGAGGCAGGCGCCGGTGCACTTGGTGGACATCGGCCACTGCTTGTCCTTGAGGAACCGGTAGACCGTCATGCCGTTCTTGTCGACGACGATCTCGCCGAGCTTGGCGTCGTTGCGGGTGGTCAGGCCGGCCTGTCCGACCGCCTCGCCACCGCCTCCGCCCGTGCCGCCCGTGCCGCCGGAACCGCCGCCCTTGGTGGAGGCCTTCTTGCCGTTGGGCGCCGAGGCGAACCAGGAGCCCTTGACGCCCTGGCCCTTGATGTCACCGGCCTTGGTGTCCTTGGCGAAGTAGTACATCGGCCAGCCGGCGACCGTCAGCTGCTTGGTCCCGTCGGGACGGCTGACCTCACCGAGCAGGGCCTGGTCGACACCCTCGGCGGCGGTGGCGCCCGAGGCGGGAACCGGCGGCCAGGTGGCGGCGCACTCGCCCTCACAGGTCGTCTTCGGCGGCTCGAAGGAGTCCTTGTCGAAGCGGTACAGGGTGCGGCCGGAACTGTCCGTGAGGACCTTGCCGAACTCGTCGCTGTTCCACACCGTCAGCTGGCCCGCCGAGGCCGCCGTGGTGGACTGGGCCTGGTCCGACGTGTCGGAACCGGCCGCGCCGACACCGGCCGTACCGGTACCTGTGCCCGCGATGGTGCCGGCACCGAGCGTCGGCGTGGAAGCGGCGCCCACGTTCTGCGAGGACGTCGACCCCTTTTCCTGACCGCACGCCGTCGTCAGCACCAGTACAGCCGCAGCTGTCGCTACGAGCGAGGCGCTCCGCCAGGAGGTCTTCATTCCAACTCCCCGTGTATCCGGTGGGTGTTGCAGCGCCTAGTGCGCCGCTTGCTGGTCCTAGGTACGGGCGGGAGTGGCCGAAGTGTTCAACGTGGCGCGAATTTCTTTCCGAAGGCTGTGACGCGATACCGGTCGTCCGCCTGCGGAGGTGTCGAAAACGGGGTCAGCGCAGGGCATCCGCACTCAAACCTTCGAGGTCCGTTTTTCCCCCGTCCGGAGCAATCCGCCCGTGCTCCCGCGTACGCGGGCGCGCGAGCACGGATGATCTGCGACGTGCAAGGACCCCAGCGGACCCGATCCGCTCTCGCCCTACGGCTGTCGGCCCTGCTCGCACTGACCTGGCTCCTCGCCGGAGCACCGAGCGGCCCGGCGGTCGCCGACGCCTGCGCGTACGCCGACGTCGGCCCGGGCGGCGGGGGCGCGCTCGCCGTGGCGGTCGGGGGGACCGGCTCCTGCGCGCCGACCCCGCCGCCCCCGCCCCCACCGCCGCCGTCGTGCCCGCCGGAGCCGTCCCCCACCCCGACACCCCCGCCGCGGCCTAGGCCACCGTCGCCCACGCCCACCCCGGACCCCGCTCCGGACCCCCCGCCCGCCCCGAAGCCCACCCCGCCCCCGAGGCCAGCGCCACCGCCTCCCCCGCCGCCCGTCACCGAGGCGCCCCGGCACGCCCCCACCCCGACACCCGTGCCGAAGCCGAAGGCGCAGCCGGACCCCGCGCCCAGCGTCCGCCCCGAGGTCTCGCCGACCCCGGTGAGCTATCCGCCGTACCGGGCCCCGTCCCACTCCGCGGCCAAGCGCTCGGGTCCGTCCCTCGTCTCGCTCGCCCTGCTGGTCACCGTGCCCGCGGTGTTCGCCGCCGCCGCACTGCGCCCGCGCTGATCCCTGGAGGAACCTCTTGTCGGAATGGCTTGTTCTCACCCTCGCGATGGGGGCGGCCTGTCTGGTCGTCCTGATCGTGGCCCTGGTACGGCACCACGCCGCGCCGGCGGACGAGGACCCGTCCGAGACCCCGGACGTCATCGAGTACATCACCATGATGATCGGCGTGGTGTACGCCATCGTGCTGGGCCTGGCCATCGCCGGTGTCTGGGAGGCCCGCAGCGCCGCCCAGGACCAGGTGCAGGCGGAGGCGCAGGCCCTGCACGAGATCAGCGAGCGGGTGCGGGTGTACCCCGAGGACGTGCGCGACCGCATCCGCGGCGACATCGACGCCTACGTCGGCCATGTCGTGTCCACCGAGTGGGAGGTCATGGCCGAGAAGGGCGAGGTGACCGAGCGCGGCACCGAGCTGTTCGAGACCGTCCGGCACGACGTCACCGACTACCAGCCACGCGACGACTTCGAGGCGCAGGCCTACCAGCCCCTGCTCGACCAGGTGGCCACGGCCGACGCCGCGCGCGGCAGCCGCGCCGACTCCACCGGCGAGACGATGCCCGGCGTGGTCTGGTTCGGCCTGATCATCGGGGCCGTCGTGACGGTCGGCATGGTGTTCGCCCTGCAGATCCGGCGCACACCGCGCGAACTGATCCTCGCCGGCCTGTTCTCCGCCCTCATCGCGTTCCTGCTGTTCCTCGTCTGGGACTTCGACGCGCCCTACAGCCGGGGCCTGTCGGCCACGGCCGATCCGTTCCTGAGCCTGTTCCCGAACGCGGGCGAGTAGCGCGGGCTAGCAGGGGACGGTCGACACGTCCGGTCGGGCGGCCGGGGGACGGGCGGCACGACGCGCCCGCCCCCCGGCCGTGACACGTTCCGGTCCCCTGTGCGGAGCACAGGCGTGCCCCATTCGCGCTACTGCGATCGCGCCACCGGGCGCGCCTTCCTAGCGTTTCGGTCATCGAGGTGCATTTCAGACGCAGGCGGAAACGGTCCGCGGCAGGCTCCTCGGGGACCCGGAGGCTCATCATGCGCGCGATACGCGTCGCTTCGGCCGCTCTGCTGGGCGTGGCCGCCCTCTCCCTCACCGCTCCCGCCGCGCACGCGGCGCGGGCCGACGACATCACGTCGTTCGGTTTCGGTGTCGTGCCCTCGACGGTCGCCCCCGGCGGGCAGGTGCTCCTGCATGTCGACGGCTGCCACCGCAGGACGACCGTCTCCTCGGGCGTCTTCGACGCCGTCGTCATCCCCCGGGGCCACTCCTCGGCCACCGCGACCGTCGACCGGGACGCCAGACCCGGCACGGTGTACGAGGTGTCGTTCCGGTGCGGCGACGAGAGCGGCCGCACGGACCTCACCATCGCCTCCGGCCACCCGACGCATCACCCCACCCACCATCCCACCCGGGGCTCCCACGCCGGCGCCGGCGGCACCGTCGCGAGCTTCGACCCGCACGAGATCGGCCTCGGCGCCGCGCTCGTCGCGGGAGCCCTGGGCGTGGCCTGGCACCGGGCGCGCCGCCGCCCCGGGGAGGGCGACCACTCCTGACGTGGCACGCCGGGCTGCACGCCGCGCGGCCCTTCGCCCCGGAACCCGTGAGGGTCCGGGG
>NZ_JBHVDD010000108.1:0-28068 GCF_042802995.1 Streptomyces sp. NPDC057438 | reverse complement strand
CAGGCAACGGCGTTCGCGCCGTACGTCCCGCCCTGCGAGCCGGGCCAGGCCTTGGCCATCAGCTCCTCGCGGGCGGCGATGCCGGACAGCGGGAATCCGCTGGCCAGGCCCTTGGCGGTGACGAGAATGTCCGGGGTGACACCGAAATGGTCGTGGCCCCAGAAGCGGCCGGTACGGCCGACGCCGGTCTGCACCTCGTCGAGGATCAGGAGGAAGCCGTGGCGGTCCGCGCGCTCGCGCAGGCCCTCCATGAAGGAGCGGTTCGCAGGCACATAGCCCCCCTCCCCGAGGACCGGCTCGACGATGATCGCGGCCGTGTCGGCGGGCGAGGAGATCGTCTGGAGCGTGTAGTCCAGCTCCCTCAGCGCGAAGCGGGTCGCGGTCTCCTCGTCCCAGCCGTAGCGGTACGCGGCGGGGAACGGGGTCACGACGACACCACTCATCAGCGGCGAGAAGCCGGACCGGAAGCGGGTCCCGGAGGTCGTCATGGCGGCGGCCGCGACCGTACGGCCGTGGAAGCCGCCGTGGCAGACGATGACGTTCGGCCGGCCGGTGGCCTGACGGGCCAGCCGCAGCGCAGCCTCCACGGCCTCACTGCCGGAATTGGTGAAGAACAGACTGTCCAGACCGGCCGGCAGCACCTCGCCCAGCTTCTCGACCAGACGGCGCAGGGGCCGGTGCATGACCGTCGTGTACTGACCGTGGATCAGCGAGCCCACCTGCTCCTGAGCCGCCGCCACGACCTCGGGGTGGCAGTGACCGGTGCTGGTCACGCCGATACCGGCAGTGAAATCCAGATAACGGCGACCGTCCTCGTCGAAGAGGTGGACGCCCTCACCACGAGCCGCCACCACGGGCGTGGCCTGGCGAAGGTGCGGCGACAGTGCAGTCATGTACGTCTCCCGGGCCTCGGTACTCCGTCTGCTGGGGTCTCCCGAGCATCCCGGCGGACGAGGACCGCGCCAACGCGCGATGTGTCCGGCCCGGACGCCACATCCGGACAATGTGTCAGCCCCGTGGACGCGCCGACGGACACGGTTCCACCCGAAGCTGCTCCCGCGCAGGTCAGCCGGGCTCGTCAGAGGGGCCGGGCACTCCCTCCGTTCCTCGGGCCTGCCCCGGGGTGGGGGGTCCCCGTGGAGACACCGTGAACGACGATCGGCCGACCGTTCAGGGGCCACGCGCCCGCTCACCGTGGCGCGGGGCCACGGAGGCGGCCTTCCCGCTCCGTGCGATGCCGAGGGCTGGCGACCGGCCGGACGGGTTTCGCTGATGAGCGCCTGGCCGTCGCGGGTGAAGTGGCGGGCGAGCCAGTCGTCGCGACCCAGGGGAAGAAGGTACTGTTCACCGACTTGCCGAGTGTTCCGGTCGGCCCTGACCTGTGATGATGCGTCACGTAGGTGTTCAGGGCGAGCAAGGTCCGCCCCCTCTCACGCCAGAGAACGGCTTGGCAGGACGACCAGGCAGGCCGGCTGAGCAGAGGCGAAAGCCGGTGAACAGGGCGAGGAGTTCGCCTTCCCACTGTTCCGGGAGGGACGGGTCCATGCAGGCGAGGTCGAGTTCGTCGGCGGCCGTGAGCTCGGCGATGTCGTGACGCCGTTGTGGTTCGGGGAGGCCGGCGTGACCGGTGAACCGGTCACGGACGTAGCCATCGGCGCTGAGGTGCGCGAGGAGTCCGCTCCGGGACGGGCCTGAGCGGATGAGGACGGGAAGACAGACACGGACGGGCTCTGTCAGTCGCTCGGGGTCGGCACCCGTCCGTGTCTTCGCCCGGAGCCCGGACCGCGCGAAGACAGGTATGACGGCAGCGGTCGAGCCCGGTGACGAGATCCGCGACCGCGCTTTTCGAGCGCCGGAAACGACAAGGCAAGGGCCAGTGGAGTGCGGACACCTCCACTGGCCCTTCCGATGGCCCTTCCGATGTATCGCTGCTGGTCAGCGCAGCCGGTCCTTCGCCTTGCAGTAGGCGCCGCCGAACGGCAGGAACCAGGCGGTGCCGTTGTGAAGCGGCACCGGGACTAGGCCCGCCGAAGCCGCGCAGGGGGCTGGCCTCCGGGTGGCCCTCCATCAGCTCGGCCATGGCGCGGCCCGTGCAGGTGGCCATCTGGACACCATGACCGCAGTAACCCATGGAGCAGTAAAGGCCGTTGGCCTCACCCGCGTGCGGAACGCGGCCCAGGAGAAGCCGACCGTGCCGCCCCACACCTAGGCGATCCGCACGTCCGCCACCTGCGGGAAGGTCTCCGCCGGTTCCCGCTTCAGGACGTCACCGCTCTCGACATCCGAGGCGGGGTTGGAGGGGGCGAAGCGGGCCCGACCGCCGAAGGCGAGGCGGTCGTCCCGGGGTGAGGCGGATGCAGTGGCCGATGTTCTTGGACTCCACGACCACACGGTTGTGGGGGATGAGCTGCTGGGCCCGCTCCTCGCCCAGCGGCTCGGTGACGATGACGAAGCTGCCGACGTAGATCAGCTGCTTGCGGAACCAGGACATGGCCTTGTCGCTGTGGGCGTCGGCGGCCGGTGGGCACCCTTGGGTACGTCCTCGGGTCTTCCTGGTCCTCCAGGGGTGTTTCTCCGGGTCCCGGCCTCAGCAGCCGAGCAGGGCCGGCAGGCCGGAGAGGTCGGGCAGCTCGTCGTAGGGCTGGTAGTCGGCGCTGCCGCGGGCTCCGACGGAGCCGTTGTGGCCGTAGCGGTTGATCCACACGCGGCGAGCGAGGCCGAGGTCGCGGGTCGGGATGAGGTCGTACTCCCAGCCCTGGGCGACGTGGATGACCTGGGCGGGGTCGATGTCCATGGCCTGGAAGGCGTACTCGAAGGTCTGGCGGGACGGCTTGTACGCCTTGGCCTGCTGGGCGGTGACGACATGGTCGAACTCGACGCCCATGTTGGCCAGGTTCTGGGCGATGAGGTCGTCGTCCGTGTTGGAGATGATGGCGATCTCGTACCGGGACTTCAGCGCCCGCAGGGCGGCCGGGACCTCGGGGTGGGGGCCGAAGGTGGGCACGGCCGCGACCAGGGCCTCGCCGTCGGACTGCCGGTACTCCAGGCCGTGCAGACGCATCGCTGTCTCCAGGCTGGCGGGCAGCACCTCGCGGAAGGGGCGGTATGCCTCCAGGACGGCGTGGAACCGCATGATGCGGAAGTCGTCGAGGAACTCGTCGACGTTCAGACGGTCCAGGTCCAGCCGGTCGGCCAGGAGCTTCAGGGTGGTGGGGCCGAGCTGGAAGTCGACCAGGGTGCCGTAGGCATCGAAGGTGACGATCTGACGCATGATGTTCAACCTCTTTCCGGGCATATCAGACACTTCGTTCACCGGGAGTCACGATCTCGTCGAGTGCGGCCAGGTCCGCCGCCTCGGGGGTTCAGAAGGCTGCGGCGTTGGCGGCGACCTGTTCAGGGGCGGAGGGCTTGAGGGGGTGCCCGAGGGGCCGCCGCTGGAGGACGAGCCCCCGGGCAGGGCCGGGGACGGTGAATGCTGATCAGGTGATCAGCGGCGGCACCATCACTGCTCCGAGAGCGATGAGCCTTTCTCCAACCCGAGGTGATGCGTCAGTGAAGCACCGTGGACAATCCCGCAACAAGGGACGCGAGGCTGCGAGATCGACCGCGCATTTTGTGCCTGTGCACAATGTCCTGTCAGGAACCTGGTGCGGTTCCCGCCGAACGAGGCCGCCGCCCTCATGAAGGGCCATTGGCCTCTGACGGCCGCGTTTTGGCTGTGGCGCTCTCGGGCGCGGTCCCCGGCCGGTTGCCGCAACCCGTCCAGCAGTCGGTGGTCAGGACACCGTCGCCCGGAAGCGGGCGCCCGCGTCCGTATCCAGCCAAGCCAGGGCGAGGACCAGCCGGGCGGCGTCGTTCGGTCTGGACAGCTTCAGCCCGGTCGCCTCTTCCGCGGCCTGCAGGCGATTGCCCACCGTGTTCCGGTGCCGGTAGGTGCGTGCGGCCACCTCGGCAACCGATCCCAGGTCGAGGTACCGGCGCAGGGTCTCGACGATGTTGTCGCTGTCGCGCAGCTCGAGGAGTGGGCGCAGCACGCCGGTGGCCATCGCACCGGTGAGCTCCTCCTGCGCCGACATGATCGCCCCGACCCAGTGGCCCTCCACATGCCGCACTCCGGGCTGCGCGGAGCTGCGGATCGCGGCCCGCGCGAACCGGATACCCCGCGCCGTCAGCGCCAGCCCGGGGACTTCCGCGACGCCGCAGCGCCACGGAGCGAACGGCCGCAGCATGGCAAGCATGGCCTCTTGATCGCACCGTCCGTGACGGATGATGCCGAGGAGCTCGTCACCCATCCATCCGAAGTGACGCAGCAGACCGCCCCGACGCAGCGCATCGTCGACCTGGGACAGAGCCGGGTCCCCGGTGGGAACGGATTCGACCACGACCACGGTCAAGGCGACGTGCTCGGAGAAGCCCAGCAACGTCGAGGCCTCGGCGACCGTCGCGGGATCCTGCTCCCCTTCCAGGACGAGGCGGCTGAAGGCGCGGTTGCGCACCTCCGTACGACGGCTCGCCAGGTCGCGCTCGGTGCGGCGGTAGGCGTCGACGACCTCGACGCTGTTGGCGTCCGTCGCCTCCCAGACGCGGATCAACCCGTCGAGGAAGTCGGGATCGGCGCTGATGCCACGTGCTCGCCCCTCCGCGAGCACGGCCTCCCACAGGGTCCTGAGGTCCAGTTGGAAGGAGTGCATCAGAGCGGTCAGGGGGAACGCCTGTTCCGCTCGCTCGCGTCCCACGTCCTCGGTGGCGCGCGAGACCGTCCGGGGCACGGGACCGCCGGCCAGCCGGGTCAGGGCGAGTTCGAGGGTTCGTCGCATCCCCTCCCGTTTCTGGACCGGGTCCCAGTCCGCCGACGCGTAGGCGGGCTCCTCGGCTTCCAGCTGTTCGAGAGCACGCGAGGTCAGTTCGTCGAGGCGTTCCTCGAGGAGCTGGCGCGCGATCGCCTGCACGGCGTCATGGCGGGCCCCACCCTGGCGGCGTCCCGGGCCGCTCACGAGGACCGCCCCTCGCGACGACCGCCGTCACCGGACGGATACGGGGCCGTCTCCGGGACATGCCGCTGACATGCCCGTGGGGCTTCCTGCCGGAGATTGTGCACAGGCACAAAATACAGGTCCGATGTCGCGGCCTCGCGTCCCTTGTTGCCGGATTCTCCGCGGTGTTTCACTGACGCATCACCTCGGGCTGGAGAGGGCTCGTGAATGACCACCCACTTGGAGCTGGAGCAGCCATGGCGCTTCCGTAGGCACCTGATCCCCAGTCCGTCACCTTGAGCAGGCGCCGCTGAGAGACACCGCGTCCCTCGAGTCAGTCTCAGCCTTCCGCTACGGGGCCCAGGGGGCGAGGGCCGAGGGCCAGAACGTCGCCTGGGACGCCATGACGGCCGCCGCGTGAGCTGATGGCTGGTCTCGATGACCGGTCTCGATGGCTGGTCTCGATGGCTGGTCTCGATGAACGCTCCGCCTTTGACGCACGGCCCACCTCGGACCTGATCGCCGACCTGTCGGTCACCGACGTGGTCGAGATCCGTGCAGCCCGTGGAGCGATCGAGACCGCAACCACGGCCGCCTTTCCCGCCTCCTCCCGGGAACCGCATCGACCGGACCGTCCGGGAGCCCGACTGACAGCGTCGGGCAGAGGGCCGACCCAAGTGGCGGCGGAGGACCGGCCCACGACCCGAGCGTCGTGACGCAGGCCCACGGTGACTGATGAGCGACCTGACGACGAAGAGAGAGAACGCACCGATGACCTCAGCGACCACCACCTGCCAGGACGGAACGACCATCCCCGGTCACGCCGGCCAACTGCCCGGCTCGCTCCTCGATCACGTGCTGCGGCAGTCCTTCGGACTCGAGGGATATGCCCAGCACCCCCTGGGAGGGGAGGTCGACCAGAACGTCCGGATCACCGGCGCCGACGGCAAGCGCTACTTCGTACGGGTCACCCGCGCGGAGCCGGACTCGGCCGACGTCCTCTGGCAGAACTCGCTCCTCCAGCACCTGGCCTCCACCGTTCCCGGCCTTCCGGTGCCACGGCTGGTCCCGACACGCGAGGGGAAGTTCCTTGCCCCCGTCGTCCACGAGGGCCGCACGCACGTGGTCCGCGTGATGACCTGGCTCGAGGGCCGGGTCCTGGCGGAACTCGACGACCACCCCACGGCGCTTCTGCGTCGGCTGGGAGAAGCCGCCGGGCGGCTGAGCCTCGGACTCTCCAGCGTGGAGCCACCGGTGGGCTTGGAACCGCACGACTGGGACATGCGCCGGGCCACCGAGATCGTCGAGGCGTCGCTGCACGCGGTACAGGACGCGGACCGGCGGGAGTCGGTGGGCACGATCATGGGCTGGTACGACGATCTCCTGCCGGCATGGGACCGACTGCCGCGGAGCGTCGTGCACCAGGATCTCAATGACGCCAACGTCCTGGCCGACGCCGACGAGGACGGGGTGCTGCGGATCTCGGGCATCGTCGACCTGGGCGACTCGCTCTACAGCGTGCGCGCGGCAGAGGTGGCGATCGCGGCGGGCTACGCCATGGTCCGCAAGGCCGACCCGCTGGCTGCCGCGGCCGAAGTCGTGGCCGGCTTCCACTCGGTGCTCCCCCTCACGGCCGAGGAACTGGCGGCCGTCTATCCGTTGGCGGCCGCACGGCTGTGCATGAACGCCGTGACGTGGACGCGCCGGGTCGCCGAGAGCGACACCCCGTACGGGCGGAGCCGCATGCAGCACACCTGGCCCGCGATCGCGCAGGTGGCCGAGGTCTGTCCCGACGTCGCCGAGGCGACGTTCCGGGTCGCGTGCGGGCTCCCCCGGACGCGGGAGCAGCGGGGACTGGAAGAGGTCCTGGCAGAGGCGGCCCGAGAGGGCTCCGCGCACGCACCGGCCCCGCAGCTGCTCGACCTGCGACCGGCAAGTGATCTCTACGACGACGTCGACTGGCACGACGCGAGGGCGGTGCGCGCGAGCATCGACGACGTCCTCGACGGACGACGGCGACGGGGCTACGTGCCCCACCTCAGCGCCTCGCTGCTCCTGGGGGGCAGGCGCCGTCCGGGAGCCGACGAGCCCGCGACGGTTCAGGTCGGCGGCTCGCTGATCATGGCCGACGCCGAGGAGGTTGCCAGCCCGCTGTCCGGCGTCGTCGAGGCCCACGGTGGCGCCGGGATGCCGTTGGTACTGCGACACGCGGTCGGGGGGCTGGAGTTCTGGACATGCTGGTGGGGACTCGACGACACGCCACCCGTGGCGGCGACAGTCCCGGTCGGGGCGCCGTTGGGACGCGCCGGCGCGAGCGAGGACACGGACCCGCTCGGTTCCTGCGTCCAGGTGCAGGTCCACCGCACCGCGCGGATGGCCACATGGCCGCCGCCTCGTGTCGTGCCGCCTTCCGCACGGCAGGTGTGGAGCCACCTGTCACCCGACCCCGCCCGGCTCCTCGGGTTCACCGAGTCCCCCGCCGCGGTCCCCACCATCGACGACGTCGTCTCGGTGCGCCGTCGCCACATCGCCCGCTCCCAGCGCAACTACTACCGCACCCCGATGAACCTCGTGCGTGGGCGGGACGTGTGGTTCCACGACGAGGACGGCCTGGCCTACCTGGACTCGTTGAACAACGTCACCCACGTCGGTCATGCCGAGCCACGGGTGACGGCCGCCGCCGTCCGACAGATGCGCAAGCTCAACACCAACAGCCGTTTCGTCTACCCGCAGATCGCCAGTTACGTGCAGAAGCTGGTAGCCACGCTGCCCGACCCGCTCGAGGTCGTCTTCCTCGTGTGCACGGGCAGCGAGGCGAACGACCTGGCGCTGCGGATCGCCCGCCAGGTGACAGGTCGTCAGCACATCGTCAACATCGACGGCGCGTACCACGGAAACACCGGCGTGGTGACCGGGATCAGCCCGAACCGTTACAAGGGCCCCGGCGGCGCCGGTGCACCCGCGACCACCCACGAGGTCGTCATCCCGGACCGCTACCGCAGCACCTACGGGTACGACGACACGGACGCCGGAGTCAAGTTCGCGCGCGACGCCGCGGCTGTCATCGAGCGGATCACGGCCGACGGCCGACCCCCGGCCGCCTTCATCGCCGAGTCCCTGATGGGATCGGGTGGGAACATCGTGTTCCCCGACGGCTATCTCGACGGCGTGTTCACCGCTGCAAGGCGGGCGGGCGCCCTGTGCATCTCCGACGAGGTCCAGGTCGGCGTCGGACGACTCGGGCCCTGGTGGGGGTTCGAGCTCCAGGGGGTGGTCCCGGACATCGTCACGATGGGCAAGCCGCTCGGGAACGGGCACCCCCTCGCGGCGGTGGTCACGACTCGGGAGATCGCCGACGCGTTCGACACGGGCATGAAGTACTTCAACACCTTCGGCGGCAACCCGGTCTCCTGCGCGATCGGCGAGGCCGTGCTCGACATCGTCGAGCAGGACGGACTGAGGCAGAACGCCGTGAGCGTGGGCGGGTACTTCGCCCAGTCGCTGCGCGAGCTCCAGCAGAGCCAACCGCTCATCGGTGACGTGCGGGCGGAAGGGCTCTACCTCGGCGTCGAACTGGTCCGTGACCGCGCCACCAAGATGCCGGCCACCGAGCAGGCCTTCATGGTCACCGAACTCATGAAGGAGCGCGGCGTCATCGTCTTCCCCAATGGCGTGCACGACAACGTACTGAAGATCAAACCGCCCATGACCTTCCGCCGCGAGCACGTGGATCTCTACGTCGACGCGCTGGACGAGGTCCTGTCCCTGCCGGAGCTGCGCTCGGCCGTTCAGTCCTGAGACAGGCAACCGTCTGCTGGGGCAGTGCACGAGAGTGGCCCACCTCCCGGCCGATCGACTTCGTCACCACGAACGACCGCTTCGCGGCCTGAGGCCGACCTGCGCACCACGTCGCCCCGACACCACGGCGGGGCGGCGGGCCGGCGACAGGGCCGGGGTGGCTGCCACGGCCCTGTCGCCTGCGGCGAACCCGGGGCAAGTGGTCACAACCGAGGCCGGTTGAGCAGCCGGGAGAGCACGATGACGCTCTCGGTCCGGTCGACGGGGGCGGTGGCGCGTACCCGCTGGATGGCCAGTTCCAGATGGGTGATGTCTCGGGCAAGCATGTGGAGGACCGCGTCGGCCGCCCCGGAGACGGTGCAGGCTTCGACGACTTCGGGGATGTCTTCGAGGGCTCGGCGCAGCTGGGCGGGGGTGGGGTTGCCGGTGCAGTAGACCTCGACGAACGCCTCGGTGTGCCAGGCCAGCACCTGGGGGTCGACGAGAGCGGTGAAACCGCGGATCGCACCCGTGGCCACCAGGCGGTCGAGACGCCGCTTCGCGGCGGGGGCGGACAGGCCGGCTGCCTGGCCGATCTCGGCGTAGGTGGAGCGGGCGTTGCGCATCACACAGCGGATGATCGCCTCGTCGATGGTGTCCACGACTTCGCTCCAGACCGTCAGCAGCGCGACAGGGGCACAATAAAAGGCTATTTGGCAGTCGTTATTGCAAGAAACCAATGGCAGATCGCAGCAAATGGAGATTGTTTGCGTCGCGGTCGCAACCGTAGCCTCCGGCTTGTCTTGATGTCCTATGCCGGGAGAGCGTGTCGATGACAGCGAACGTGAGCGAGGGGGAAGCGTCCGCGCTGGCCGCGGTGGACGAAGAGGCCATCGTCCGGCTTCTGCGGGAACTTCTCAGCGTTCCCAGCGTGACGGGGAGTGCCGCGGAGTCCGAGCTTCAGCACATCCTGGCCCGGCACCTGGAACGGTTGGATCTCGATGTCGACCTGTGGTCCATGAACCTGCCCGAGCTGCGCGCGCACCCCCGCTTCCCGGGCGGCGAAGCCCCGCGCACGGAGGCATGGGGCCTGGTGGGCGGCACGCGGCAGCAGGGCGACGGGCCGACCCTGGTCCTCCAGGGCCATGTCGACGTCGTCCCTCCCGGGGACCTGGCGCAATGGGAGGGAGACCCCTTCCGTCCTCGGGTCGGCTCAGACACGGTGCACGGCCGGGGAGCGTGCGACATGAAGGCCGGCGTGGTGGCGATCCTCGCCGCCCTGGCCGCGATACGCGGCGCGGGCGCGAAGCTGCGCGGCCAGGTGGCCGCGCACTTCGTCGTCAGCGAGGAGGACGGCGGACTCGGAGCGTTCGGCACCCTCGAACGCGGTCACACAGGTGACGCCTGCATCATCACGGAGCCGACCGGCGGCGCCCTCATGACCGCGAACGCCGGCGCCCTCACTTTCCGTATCGAGGTACCCGGCCGCGCCACCCACGGCAGCACGCGCTACGCGGGCATGAGCGCCATCGACGCCTACCTCCCCATCCACCATGCGCTCACCCGTCTCGAAGCCCGCCGCAACACCGGCCCCGATCCCCTGATGGCCGCATACCCCATTCCCTACCCGCTGTCCGTGGGCACCGTCCGGGCCGGCGACTGGGCCAGCAGCGTGCCCGACCTGCTGGTGGCCGAGGGAAGACTGGGTGTCCGGCTGGGCGAGGATCCGGCCCAGTCACGCACCGAGCTGGAGGCCTGCGTGGCCGAAGCCTGCGCGGACGACCCGTGGCTGCGCTCCCACCCCGCCACGGTGACGTGGCCCGGAGGCCGGTTCGCCAGCGGACGGCTGCCCGCCGGGCATCCGCTCGCAGCCCTGGTCGGCGACGCGCACGCCGACGTCGCCGGCGGCCCACGCCCCCCGGAGCGAGGCGCCCCCTACGGCAGCGACCTGCGGCTGTACTCGGGGGCGGGCATCCCCACACTGCAGTACGGCCCCGGCGACGTACGTCTCGCGCACGGCCCTCAGGAGCAGGTCCGCGTCAGCGAAATAGTCACCGTCACCCGGGCACTGGTGCTCGCCACACTGCGCGCGGTCGGCACCCAGTAGTACCGCCGCGACGCAGACCTTGCCGACGAGCGGTTCGGCGCCCGGCGCGACGGCCCGCGTACTGGGCAGCGGAACGCCGCGCCCGTGCCGGCGATGGTCGAGGCGGTGGCGGGTGGCATGTCCGAACCCGTCCCTGAGGCTGGTGCCGGTGAAGACGGTCGATGCGCCCATGCGTTCCTTGAAGGCGGGTGACCTACGTAGGCGAATACGTAGTTCTACTGTCGCCCCCGGAAGGCCGCGTGGGAAGACTCGCCCCATGAGCTTCCTGACGGAGCCGTGTCTCACGCCGGGGAGCTTGCTGCCTGCCTCCTGGGCGACCGTCGTCGGCGGTCCGACGAGGGGGCGAGCGCTGTCCAGTCGGTAGAGCCCAGCCGAACGTTGGAGAGGTCCCCGTTGGTTTCCAAGATCCGTGTCCTTCTGGGCATGCTCGTGCTCCTGGCGCTGGCCATCGGCGCGATCGCCCTGCTCGCCGCCGTGAAAGCCGATGCCACCTGGTTCACGATCGTTCCTCTCGGCATACTCTTCGTCGGCTCGGCCGTCGGTCAGTCGCTCGGGTGGTTCAACAAGAAGGCCGGTGACTGACCTGGAGCGAACCCGGACCGGAAACGGACGACGCCGTCGCCGGCCCACTCGGAGCGGCGCTCCACCGGGAACGCACGTGCGCAGGGGCGGACGCGACGAGTCGCGCCCTGCCTCGGTCATCCCACCGTGAAGTCGGCCGCCTCGGTGTCCAGCGTCGTGTCACCGTTCTCGGCGGTGGCCAGGACGGCCACGTGCCACAGACCGCGCGGGGATGCGTCGGCGCGGGTGACGGGGACCTTGTAGGTGCACCGCTCGGTGTCCCCGCCCGCGGGCTTGCAGACGGCCGACTCCACCGCGGCCATGTCCTTGGCGGTCAGCTCCTTCTTCGCGAGGGACGACTTCGCCGGCCACGCCAGCACCTTCACGCTCTTGACGCCGGAGGACGCCTTGACGTCCGTGGTGAAGGTCAGCGAGCCCGCGCGGGTGTCCCCCGGAGCCGTGTAGCGGGCCTTGCCGTGCGCCAGGACAGGAGGCTGGTCACCGGCGTGGGCGAGGGACAGGGCCCCGGCGCCCGTGAGGACGACAACACCGGCGGCGACGGACACGGCGATACGACGCGACATGGATGGTTCCCTTGACAGGTTCGGGCTGGGCCACACCGGCGCACTCGTCGGCGCCGTGCACCCATACTGGCCGCGCGGCAGGCCCCGGGTATGAGCACGCGTACTCAACTCCCGCCTGAGTAACACCCGTTCCAGCCACCGGCCCCCGACCGGGGTCACAGGAGGCGGAGTTCGCGGGCACGGCGTACGGCGTCGTTGCGGCGGTTGACGGCCAGTTTGCGGAAGACGCTCTTGAGGTGCGTCTTGACGGTGTTCACCGACACGCACAGGTCGGCGGCGATCTCCTCGGTGGACATCATCCGGTCCAGCCCCCGCAGGACGTCGCGCTCGCGTCCGCTCAGGTCCTCCACGACCGGTTGCCGGTCCTCGGGGCCGGGCGCCCCGGTGTGCGGCGCGGGTCCTGGAGTGAGCCAGCCTGCCGCGAGGCCCCTCAGCGGCGCGGTGTCGAGGACGGGCCGGAGCCATGCGCCGGCTTCGGCGAAGGGACGGCGCAGCCGTTCGCGCCGGGCCTCGTGGAGGGCCTGGGCGACGAACCGGCGCACCGCGGCCGTGTCCCCGACCGCGTGCGCGGCCTCCGCGCGGACCAGCAGGGCCCGCACGGTCACCGCGGGGCCGGCACGGCTCTCGGCCGGCACCCCGTCCAGCAGGTCGAGCGCGGCGAGGGGCGTGCCCGCGGCCAGCCGGGCCCGTGCCTCTCCCACGGCGCAGACCGGCTGGTGGCCCGGTACGGCGTGCAGCAGTGCGGCGGCCTCCTCGGGCCGGCCCCGGGCGAGGTGGGCCGCGGACGCGACCAGGGCGGTGTGTCCCCGCGCCCAGGGAGAGGTCACGTCGGCGGTCACGGCCGGTTCGGCCGCCGCCAGAGCGCCGCGGGTGTCGCCGCGCGCGAGCAGCAGGCGGGCGGTGGCGATGGACCGGCCTGCCTCGGTCACCGGGTCCCGCAGGGTGAGCCGGTCGTCCGCTACCGCGTCGAGATGGGCGCGGGCCAGTCGCAGTTCGTCCCGGTCGACGGCGACGGCGGCCAGGACCAGATGGGCGACGCCGAAGGCGGCGGGCTGCGGCAGGCTGTAGCGCTCGGAGAGGGTCAGTGCCGCGTTGGCCCGGCGTTCGGCCCTGCCGGGCCAGCCGTTCAGGTAGTCGATGAGGGCCAGTCGGCCGAGGCAGTCCTCGCGCGGCAGTGCCGTGGACGCGTCCCCGGAGCCGTCGGCGACCAGGGACAGCGCGGCACGCGCCTCCTCGAAGCGTCCGGCCCACAGCCGCGTCGACCCCAGGTGGGCCAGGAGCAGCGCGGTGAGTTCGGGGTGGGCGTCCAGCAGGTGGGCGGGGACCTGCTCCCGCAGTCTCTCCGCCGTCCCTGCCACCAGCTCCGCCCTGCCCGGCGAGCCGGTCAGCCGGGCCGCCAGCGCCTCCAGCAGCAGACAGCTCAGCCGGGCCGCCGCCGGGCCGTGTTCCTCCTCCGCCCGGTCCGCGTCCTGCGCCAGATCCCGCTCCGCGTGCCGCAGGTGGCTCAGGCCCCGGTCGAGTTCGCACCGGGACAGCTCACGGGCCGCTCGTACGAGGTGCGCGGCCGGGCTCCGCGCCTCGGGGCCCATGCGGGAGAACAGCTCGGCCAGGTCGTCGGAGCGCAGCCCCGTGAAGAGCTGGCCGATGGCGAGGTCGTCGACGAGGGCACCGGCGGTGAACTCCCAGTCGCCCGCGGCGGCCCCGTGCCCGAGCGCCTCGTCCAGCAGTCCGGAGCGGCGGAGCCAGTCGGCGGCACGCCGGTGGAGCACGGGTTCCAGACCGGGCCGGCGCATCCGCAGATGGGCGCGGAGGATCTCCCCGAAGAGCGGGTGGAGGCGGTACCAGGCGTGCCCGAGGTCCTCGACGAACGCGTTGCCGCGGTGCAGCTCCGCCAGGATGCCGGCGGCGTCGCCGCGTTCCGTCAGGGCGTCGGCCAGTTCGGGGCGGATCCGTTCCAGGACGCTGACCCGCAGGAGGAGATCCTGCGTCTCGGGGGGCTGCCGTTCGAGCACCTCCGCGAGCAGGAAGTCGGCGACGGCGGTGCGCTCGGCCTCGAACCGCTTGAGATAGCTCTCCGGGTCCGGGGTCTCGCAGGCGGCCAGCGCGCACAGCCGCAGACCGGCCGCCCATCCCCGGGTGCGCTCCACAAGCGCCTCCGCGACCGGTACGGGGAGCCGCAGGCCGTGCAGGCCCAGCAGGACGGACGCCTCCTCGGGCGTGAACGCCAGCTCGGCGTTCCTGATCTCCGTGAGGTCACCGGCCGTCCGGTGGCGGTGCAGCGGCAGCAGCGGTTCGGTGCGGGTGACCAGGACCAGGCGCAGGCCGCCCGCCGCGTGGTGGAGCACGAACTCCAGCTGGTGCGCGATCTCCGGGTCGGTCACGCGGTCGAACTCGTCGAGCACCAGGATCACGGGCCGCTCCCGGCCGCCCAGCTCCGCGGCGAGCCGCGTCAGCAGCGTACGGTCGACGCGGCCCGCGTCGGCCGGACAGCCGGTGTCGGGCGGCAGGGGGACACCGGCGGAGCGGAGCGTCTGCAGGACGTACGCCCAGAACATGCCGGGACCCTGGTCGCCGGCCTCGGTGGTGAGCCAGGCGACCGGCGGCTCCTGCCGCGCGGCCCAGTCGGCGACCAGCAGGGTCTTGCCCGCCCCGGCGGCACCGTTGACCACGGTGAGTGGTGTGGTCAGGGCCCGGTCGAGGTGGTCGACCAGGCGGGCCCGCCGGAGGAAGGTGCCGGGCCGGACCGGTACGGCGAACCGGGTACGCAGGAAGGGGTCACCCCGGGGGTCGGCGCACGGGAGAAGGCGCCCCGCACCGCTTTCCCCGGACCCTGCCATGGTTTCCACCACCACCTGGCCGTCAGAACCTGGGCTGCGCTCCTCGTCCAGCAACAGCATCCCAGTCTTCCTCCGCGCCCGCGCGCCGCGTCGCACCGTGGGCATGCGAGGGGCATGCCGCGCCGCTGTCGTCGGCACCTCGACCCGCTCCCGGCGCTCCGAGCACCGTGCGGCGACGACCTGCGTGCGCTGGAGAGCTGCCGCCGCACCCCGGCCGGGGACCGCCCCCACCCCCGGGCCATCGGCGGGCGCTCGGGCAGGTGCCCCGGCGCCACCTGCCGGTCCGGCCCGGCGGGGCGCCTCCCGCACGGGACCCGGCCCGGCTTACCGTACGGGGAGATCACGATCTGCCCGGGAGTCCGCATGGCCGGTAGCCGCCGGAAGAGGTCCGCCGAGGCCGCCGATGCCTTCGAGGCCATCGAGCCGCCCCGCAACGCCGAACTGATCCTCGGCGTCCTGGCCGTGACGGCCCTGGTGGAGGCGCTCGGTGTGCTGTCCCGGTCCGAGGTGTGGCTGCTCGGGCTGCTGGTGTTCCTGCCGGGGACGGCGTCGGCGCTGTGCACGGTACGGCAGACGGCGTTCGTCGCCGCGTGGACCACGCTCGTCGTCACCACCACGGCCGTGGTGCGCAACGTCGACGCGGACCGCTGGCTCGACCGGCTCCTGCTGGTGCTGCTCACCCTCACCCTGGGCGTCGCCTCGGTGTACGCCTGTCACCGGCGGATCAGACGCGAGGCGGAGATGTTCCGGCTGCGCTCCACGGCCGCGGCCATGCAGCGGCACATCCTGCACCCCCTCCCCCTGCTCACCGACGACGTCCTCGTCAACGGCGTGTACGAGCCCCTCCAGGAGGACCGCCTCGTCGGCGGCGACATCTACGACGTCGTCGCCTCGGCCTGGGGGACCCGGGTGCTGATCGGGGACGTCCAGGGCAAGGGTCTGGCCGCCGTGGGCGCCGCGTTCGCCGTCATCGGCACCTTCCGTGAGGCGGCCCACCGCGAGCCCACGCTCACCGCGCTCGCCGACGCCCTGGACGCGGCCGTGGTCCGCCACAACTCCTACGCCGAGAACACCGGCGACGACGAGCGCTTCGTCACCGCTCTCGTGATCGGCATCGACGCGCTCACGGAGGAGGCGCAGGCCGTCAACTGCGGGCACATCCTCCCGCATGTGTTGCACGAGGGCACGGTCACCACGGCCGAGCTGGACTCCGGTGTCCCGCTCGGGCTGGCCGAGCTGGCGCTGGAACCCACCACCGTGGGCTGGTTCCCGTTCCCGGACGGCGCGACGCTGTTGCTGAGCACCGACGGCCTCACCGAGACCCGCAACGCCGACGGCACGTTCTACCCGGTCGACGAGCGCCTCGCGGAGCACCTCGACGTCTCCCCCACCGACCTGCCCCGGGCCCTGTACGAGGACGCCCGCGCGTACGCGGGCAGTGGCGGCCGGCACGACGACGTCGCCGTCCTGACGGTCCGCCGGTCCCCGCGTCACTGAGGGCGCACCCGTTCGACGAGGGCGCGTTCCTCGCGCTGCTGCCGGGCCAGGGCCTGGACCTCCAGGCGTTTGGCGCGGTCGGCGCGGCTCTGGGTCAGCAGCGCGGCGCCGAGGGTGCCCACGACCCGACGGCGGTGACCGCCGGCGCCATCCATGAATCCGCCACTGTGTGCCCCTTCGGCTGTCGGTGACGGTCAGGTGTCCCCGAGGACGACCACCCTGCGGGGTGTGCCCGCGCCGGCCGGGGAGATGGGGACGGCGGACCGGCCGGCGGGCACGGCGCGTTCCCTGCCCCAGGCGCGGATCTCCTCGATCTGTTCGGGGTTGCTGCGGCTGAGGGGTGCGGTGTTGGCGAAGGTGTCCTCGACGAACGCGGGGTTCAGCCGGTCCGCCCCGCCGCCCAGCAGGACCTCGGCGCCGACGTCGTGGAGGGCCGACTCGATGTCGGAGCCTGCGAAGCCCTCCGAGAGTTCCACCAGGCGGTCGAGCTGGTCCGGGTGAGGTTCGGCCTTGACGTAGCGCCGGTAGTAGAGGGTGATGATCTCCCTGCGGTCCTGGTCGTCCGGCAGGTCCACGAAGAACAGTTCGTCGAAGCGCCCCTTGCGCAGCAGTTCGGGCGGCAGGCTGCGTACGTCGTTGGCGGTGGCGACCACGAAGACGCGGGAGTCCGACTCCTGCAGCCAGAACAGGAACTGTCCGATGATGCGCTGCTGGACGCCGGAGCTGTCGTGGGCGCCGGCCAGTCCCTTCTCGATCTCGTCGATCCACAGGATGCACGGCGCGACCCGGTCGGCGGCGTCGAGCGCCTCCCGCATCCGTCCCTCGGACTCGCCCAGGTAGCGGCCGTGGATGCTGGCCATGTCCAGGCGGTAGAGGGGAAGTTGCCACTGCTGGGCGATGGCCTTGGCCGACAGGGACTTGCCGCAGCCGGGGACACCGACGAGCAGGACACCGCGGGGCGGGCGCAGTCGGGTGCCCCGCAGGTCGGTGTGGATGAGCCGGTGTTTGCGCTCCAGCCAGCCGCGCAGGCTGGTGAGCCCGCCGACGGAGTAGTCGACGTCCTTGCGGGCGACGCGTTCGAGTCCGGCGAGGTTGTTGAAGATGCGGTCCTTGGAGCCGGCGAGGGCCAGCACGTCGGCGGCTTCCACCGACCCCTTGGCGATGAGCGTGGCCAGGAGGTTCACCGCCTCGCCCTCGGTGACTCCCTGGAGGAACTCGGCGGCACGGCGGGCGTCGTGCTCGGTCCAGGCGATGGAGACCACGCCCCGGTGGTCGCCGAGGAAGCCGCTGATGGTGTCGTACATCTCGTCGGCGTTCGGCAGGTCCAGCTGCAGGCTCATGCCCAGTCGTTGCAGACCGCTCCAGATGGGGTTGTCCGTGATGAGGACGACGCATCCGGCGTGGGCGTCGGCGATCCGGGCGAGTTCGGCGACGTTACGGGTGAAGGGGGTGTCGGATTCCAGCTCTCCGGGGTCGACCAGGACGAGCGTGGCCTGTGGGCGGGCGGCGAACTGGGCGGCGGCGAAGTCCATGGCACCGGTCAGCGACCGGTCGTCGAGGACGGCCGCACCCGACTTCAGGTCGCGCAGACCGGTGGCCCTGGTGTGGATCCAGAACTGCTGGGAGGCGCGCCTGGGCTGGGCCGCGACCTCTTTGAGCATGCGCAGGGCGCGGGCCTGTTCGATGGTGCGCAGCCCGACGACGGGCACCCTCGCGGTGAGGTAGTTGTCCAGGTCACGCTTGCTGTCGGAGTAGTTCGACAAGGTGGTTCTCCGTGGTGGCGTCAGTCGGGGGTGACGAGGCGACGTCCGCCGGTCGGCTCGTACCAGCCGACGGGGGGCGGGGCGGCGGAGGGCTCGGACAGCACCGCGGTGAGGGGGTTGTCGCGCAGGGTGCGGCGCCGGGTCTCGACGGCGTGGGGGTCCGCGCCGTCCGCGAGCAGTGACTGCACGCCCCGTTCGAGTTCGTCCTGGAGACGGCGGGTGTGGTCGTCCATGAGGGCCGCCATACGTTGGCGGAAGTCGGCGGGCAGGCTGGTGTGGGTGATGACGGAGCGGGCGGAGCGCAGAACGTCGCGGCCCCGGGTGAGGGCCCGTCCGACGGAGAACTCGTCTGCGGCGTCGTTCACCTCGCGGACCATCAGGTCGAGCCCGTCCTGCAGCCGCCGGTCGACGGCGGCGGCGATGCGGGTCAGCAGCCGTTGCCAGGTGTCGGCCGGCAGACTGTCGGGGGACAGCGGCGGCAGGTGCAGGGGGTCGGTCTGTTCGCCGCCGGCCCAGCGGTCCAGGGTCCGGGCCCAGATCTGGTAGTCGCTCCCGCCTCCCCACCGGGTGTGGTTCACAGGTCCCCCGACGGTCGGCGCACGAGCTGTTCCCCCGGCGGCAGGGGGTCCCAGGCCGGGAGGTCGGTCACGGTGCGCCGCAGCCGCCGGGTGACGGGATCGGACGCGGGCCGGTCCGGCGGTCGCGGCGCGGCCGAGGCCCAGGGGGCGGGCGCGGCGGGCGGTGCGGGCGGGACGGGCCCTGAAGCGGCCTCGGAGTCGCGCTGATCGGGTACGGCGGGGGGCTGCTGCGGTCTGGGAGGCGCGGCGAACGGCCGCAGGTGTTCCGGGATCTCGGGCCGGAGCCAGGGGGGAGTCGAGTCAGGGGCGAAGGGGGAATCGTCGCTCATGGTCGTGTCCTCTCGGCCGGCTCAGCCGTCGGCGCCGACGACGCGGCCCTCGAAGGGGGAGGGGGCGCCGGTCGCGGTGTTCAGGGAGGCGATGAACGTGCGGGCCTCGGCCTCCACGAAGTCGGCCGCCCAGTACTGCTGTTGCCAGTCGGTGAGTTCGGCGTGGGCGCCCCGGAGCCGCCCGATGGCCTCGGTCATGTGCCGGCTGAGGAGTTCGCGGGCCTGTTCCTGGGCGGTGCGCGCGGCGTCGGCGCGGTTGTGCAGGACGATGCCCCAGATGCCTCCGACGGCGAGGGCGGCGATGAGCGCGAACCCGACATGGACACCGAGGAAGATCACGAGGATCGCGGTGACCGCCGTGCCGAGGAGGGCGAGGGAGGACCGGTGGTCGTAGGCGAGGGACTTGACGTACATGTCGACGTAGCTGCTCCAGTGCCGGGTCAGGGACGCCTCCAGGTCCGGCAGGTCGTCGGTGAGCGGCTTGGTCCAGGTGGTGAGCTTGAAGCGCTGGGTGCCCTGGCCGATGTCGTAGGTGTTGCGCAGCGAGATCTCGATCCTGGGCGGTACGGCGGCCCGGTAGTCGCGGCTGAATGCGGCGTGCGCCTGTGCGAACCACTCCTGGCAGGACGCGACGGCGACGCGCTGTGCCGCGGGCGAGGCGCCGACGGCCTCGGGGTCGAGGGCGGCGACCGACTGCACGCTCAGGTAGTTGCGGGTCTCCTCCAGCGCCTCGGAGCGCATGTCCGCTTCCTTGCGCGCGGCCTCCTCGTCCCCCTGGCGCACGATGGCCTGGTTGAGCAGCAGTTCGCGCTGGAGGGGGAGTTCCTCCTCGTCCGAGTTGCGGACCAGGTTGTCGAGGATGTCGTCGACGGTGTCCTCCAGGTTGTGGGCCGGGAGGATCTCGCTCTCCATGAGGGTGCGGAACCGGCTCAGCAGGGCCTCGTGCGCGCGGGCGCGGGCGAGGACGTCGTCGAGCGCCGCCCACTGGGGGCAGACCTCGGCCAGACGCGGGAAGTCGGCGGCGGCCGACGGGGCGCGCAGGGAGTCGATCTCCTGCCGCCAGCGTCCCGCCTGGGCCGCGCGTACGGCGTCGTCGTCGAGCAGGCGCTTGCGCCACTCCTCCAGTGTCCTGGCGAGGAGTTGGCGGCCCGGGGGTCCGAAGGCGCCCTGGGAGACGCATTCCAGGATGACCTGGAACTCGCGGCCGAGCACCCGGGGGTCCTGTCCCTCCAGGTAGTGCCGCAGCCAGCGCAGGGAGGCGTCCTGACGGCCCTGCCTGCGGAGGATCAGCGCGAAGAAGAGGGAGGTCTTCGCCGTGGAGCGCCGGAACGCCTCCTCGACCGCCCGTGCGCACAGGGCCTCGTCGTCACCGGCCCAGGCCGCCAGTCCGACCAGGGCGGGGGCCAGCCAGTAGCGCGGGGTCTGGATCATCAGCTCCTCGCTGACCTGCCGGACCGTCTCCTCCTGGACGAGGCCGGTGTCGAACGCCTGGAGGATGCCGGTCGCGGTACGGCGGACCACCTTGTGGTGCCCGTACTTGTGCTCGACCTCGTCGTTGATCCGGACGATCCGGGTCTCCGCGCGCTGGGCGGCGGCGATGCGTTCGGTTCTCCCGACGAACTCCAGGAACTTGTCGTAGAGGACCTCCAGGCGGTCCTTCGTCTGCGCCTGTACGGCCTTGACGTCGCGGACCTCACCGTCCACCTGCTCGATCTGGCCGCCGAGCATACGGACGGAGCGCTGCAGTTGGCGCTCCAGGTTGTCGATGCTCCTGACGAGGGGGCCGAGGTTGATGTCGCTCACGCGCGTCTCCGTTCCGTGCCGTGCGGTGCCCTGTGCCGTCCGTGCCGTGCTGGTCCCGTGGGTCCTCGTCGCCGTGTCAGGGCCTGACGACACTGCCGTCGGGCAGCACGGGCAGGACCAGCCCGTCCGCGTACACCTCGACGAACGCGTACGCGTCCGAACGGGCCAGCATCCGGGCGGCGTCGAACGGGGGCGGCATCGTGTCGTGTGCCGTGCAGTGGCCGAGGATGCGCCCGTCGAGGCCGAGCCGATGGTCCACGTAGGGGGAGCCGAGCAGGCACCGAGCGACGAAGCCGACGGGGACCGGCGCCCCGCGGCCGGTGTACTCCTCGCACAGCCACGCGGCGATGTCCCGGACCGCGGCGTCGTCCACGGCGGCGTCCAACCGGCGCAGTCGCCCGAGGAGTTCGGGCGTCCGGGGGGCGAACATCTGCCGGGTTCCGACGGGTCCGGGCGCCGGCTGCGCGGTGATCCGCGCGGTGCCGGGTGTGACGGTCGTGCCCGGCGGCACGACGATGCGGCGAGGCCGCTCAACGGATCCCATGGATGCCCCCTGCTGACATGGACCGACCTGCGTCTCGTCGGTGACGCGCTGAATCCGAAGGGTATTGACGCCCCATCAGTAGCGCCTAAGTTGAGCGGTATTAATCGACAATGACCGTTTACCACCCGGATTGGTACCGGATAACGACCGGCTGCCGCTCGGGACTTCGGACGACAGCCGGGGGTCGCCCGGTGATCGCCCGGGCGTCAGTCCTGAACGAGCTGGTCGGCCAGGCGATGGGCCTGGGCCAGCAGCGTTCCGTACGTCACGAGCGCGTCGGGGTCGTCGGCGACGGCGCCCGGCAGCCGCCGGCGGAACTCGTCGAGTACGCGGTGGAGTTCCCGGACCGCCTCCCGCAGCTCCGCCGCGGCGGAACCGTCGTGATCGCCCGGGGAGAAGCGGGTGCGGCCGTACAGCCGGACGGCGTGTGCGGTGCGGCGCAGGAAGTCCGCGTACGGGCGGGCGATCACCTCGGCGGGCCGGGCGGCCTTCCCGCCGTCCGCGGCCTCCCACACCGTGCGGGTCACGCCCGTGGTGTGGACGGCCACCTGGTCGAGCACGACCAGCGCGTCGGCGTACGCCTCGCCCGGGGCGGCGACGCCGTGCCTGCGGCGGCCCCGGGGGTTGACCCGCATGCTCTCCCGGCTCCAGTCGATCGCCGACCTCGCCTGGTCGACCAGGCGGCCCAGGCGCAGCGCGCGTTCGTGCCACTCCCCCGCCTGGTGCCCGTTCCACTCGCCGGCGGCCAGCCCGTCCGCCACGGCGTCCAGGATCTCCCCGGCCTCGCGGGCGGCGTCCCGCAGCGCGGCGGCGGTGTCGCGCAGGTACACCGGCGGCCGGACCAGCGCGTTGACCGCGACGCCGACCAGCGCGCCGAAGACCGCCTCGGCGACGCGGGCCGCCGAGGCGGCGACGGTGACCTGACCGCCGGTCAGCACGAAGAGCGCGCCGGTGGCGGCGTACACGCCCTGGCTGCCCAGCCGCTGCCACTGCCCCAGCAGCAGCACGGCCGGCAGGACCAGGGCCATCGTGACCATCGTGGTGTCGAGCACCAGTGCCACCCCCGTGGCCACCACCGTGCCCACCGCGATCGCCGCGAGCTGCTGCAGCCCGTGCGCGAGCGACCGGTAGACCGTCGACTCCACCAGGACGACCGCCACCCATGGCGCCACGAACGCCATCGGGGCACCGAGCCACCAGCCCGCCACCGCCCACGCCACCCAGGCCGCCAGCGCCGCCTTCCCGGCCTGCGCCACCAGATCCCGTTCCCGGCCCGGCTCCGCCCACGCCCGCCGCAGCGTCGTCACGGCGGCCGCACCGCGCCGCCGTACCTCCCGTACCGTCCTGTCCGTCCACTCCATGCCCCTCCAAGTGCCACATCTGCGGCGGGACGCACGCGTCCGACCTCGATGTCCCGACCGGCGGACACCGCACGGCGGCCGACGGAGCCGGGCGTGTCGACGCGGAGCGAGGCGTGGCCGCCGTCCTGGCGGGCATGCGAAGGCATGCGAGCGGGGCGGCGGCACACAACCGGTGGCTTCGTCGGCACCCGGTGACCCGGCGGTCGCGGCGCGGGGCCCCGCGCCGCGACCGAGCCGCGTGAATTCGCCGAGGTTCCGCGGAGGGCGCTGTCACGGCGGCTCCGCGCGGGGCCCGCGTGCAAGGCTGGAACCGAGGGTGGTCCCGACAGGGTGACGAGGAAAGGGAGGACGGCGTGGACTGGGATCGGTTCGCCCGGCAGATGGCGTCGATGGCACGGGATCTGCTGGCACAGCCGTCGGTCGATGCCACGCTGGACCGGATCACCACCTCGGCCACCGAACTGGTGGAGGGCTGTGACGCGGCCGGCATCCTCGTGCTGCACGGCACGAGCGTGGAGTCGCTCGCCGCCACGGAACAGCTGGTGGTCGACAGCGACCGGTTGCAGGAACGGCTGCGGGAGGGGCCGTGCTTCGACGCCGCCCGCAGTTCGACGGGGGAGCGTGTCTTCCGCATCCACGACCTCTCCCGCGAGCAGCCGCGCTGGCCGGCCTACGCCCCGGCCGCTCACGGGCTCGGCCTCGGCAGCATGATGGGCTTCCTGCTGTTCACCGAGCACGAGGACTTGGGCGCCCTCAACCTCTACTCCCGCAAGCCCGGTGCGTTCACCGAGGTCAGCGAGCTGGCGGGCTGGCTGCTCGCCTCGCATGCCGCGGTCGCCTTCTCCAGTGCCCGCACGCACGCCCAGATGGAGCGGGCCGTCGCCACCCGCCACCTCATCGGCGAGGCCATGGGCATCCTCATGGGCAGTCTCCACGTCAGCGAGGACGAGGCGTTCGACGTACTGCGCCGCTTCTCGCAGGAGAACAACATCAAGCTCCGCGAGGTGGCCCGCCGCATCTGCGAGCGGGGCACGCTGTGAGGCGTACGGGAGGGGGACGGCTCCTCCGGCACGCTGTCTGAACCAGAGAAGCCTGACCGGACCGACCCCCAGGGGAACGTCGCCGAAACCGGTCTGCCCACCAAGTCCCCCCGCCCCGCCTCCTCACACCTGCCCGGCCCGGCGGGCCCGGCCGTGGCACGACCCTGCCCGGGCGTTTCCCGCGGCGCGCGACGGAAACCCAGTGACCATGGCGTCCCGGCCGTCAGGACGCGGAGAGCGGGGACAGCGGCGTGCGCGCCGCGTCCGGGCTCGGCGCCAGGACCGGCGGAACGTTTCCGGTGGCGACCGCAGGGAGGTGAGGGTCATGACCGACGACGAGCTGCCGGGCGACGGCAACGCCGATCAGGAGACGCACGGGGAGCGCGCCCGTATCGCCCGTGAACTCACCGCCGCCGTGCGCGGACTGTCGCCGTACGACGTGCCCGACGCGCTCTGCCGGACCTGTGCCACGCTGCTTCCCATGGTTTCGGGGCTGTCCGTGTCGGTCCTGGGGGACGGCTCGGAACTGGGCGTGGTGCTGTGCGCGAGCGACAGCGTCGCCGCACGGCTGGCGGAAGCGCAGTACACCCTCGGCGAAGGCCCCTGCCTGGAGGCGGTCCGCCTGCGCGCACCCGTGTTCGCGACGGACCTGACACGGATGCCGGACACCCGCCGCTGGCCCCTGTTCTCCGTGCAGGCGGCCAGGGCGGGAGCGGAGGCGGCGTTCGCGCTGCCGTTGACCGGCGCCGGGAGCGCCTTGGGCACCCTCGACCTGTACCGGGACACGCCGGGCAGGCCGAGCCGCGGCGAGGTCCGCACCGCTCTGCTGGTCGCCGACGCCGTCACCCTGGCGGTGATCGCGCTGGATCACGCCTCTCCTGCCCCCGACGGACTCGTCACATGGCTGGCAGGTGCGGAGTCGGACCGGGAAGAAGTGCACCAGGCCACTGGAATGATCATGGTGCGGCTCGGGGTGAGCGCCGAGGAGGCGCTGCTGCGGGTGCGGGCACGGGCCTTCGCCGAAGGCCGCACGTCCGTCGAGATCGCCCAGGCGATCATCGACCGCGCCTTGGACCTCCGCGACGACTGAGCGGCCTGGCCGGCACCGCTCAGGCATCCCCCACGGGACGGCCGTCACCGAGCGGCCCCGCCGCGCGCGGGTCGACCCGTGCGAGCAGCGCCAGCAGGGAGGCCACCGTGAGCCCGGCCTCCGCGGGGTGGCGCAGCTCGGTGCCCGACCGGATCTGGTAGGTGTTGCTGCGCCCCTCCCTGGTGTGGGACAGGAAGCCGCTCCGTTCCAGATCGGCGATGATCTTCTGGACGGCGCGCTCGGTGAGCCTGCACCGGGCAGCGATGTCGCGTACGCGCACGGTCTGGTCCTCGGCGATGGTGGCCAGCACCCGTGCGTGGTTGGTGATGAACGTCCATCCCGCGTGCGCTTCCGATACTCCTGCCATGACCGTCATCATACGCCTGATCATTCACGTGTCCGAATACCTGAATCCGAGTTCCTGTATCTCTTGACGTGTGTTCGCACGCGAGTGACGCTGGTAGCGGGAGAACCCGCGGCAGCGTTCCGAAGGAGAAAGATCATGTCGGAGCCCGCGCACTCCGCAGAGTCGGCAAGCTCCGGGAGCGTCGGCTGCGCGACGGTGGCCGGACCCGCCGGCGGGCGGCCGACGCCGCCGTTCAGCCTGCACAGCCGCACCGACGGTCACCGCGTCCTCGTCTCGGTCCGCGGTGACCTGGAATTCGCCACGGACGACCGTTTGCGGCGCGGCCTGCGCGACTCGCTCGCCCGCTCCGCGGAGGGCATCGACCTGGACCTGGCCGGCGTAGGGTTCTGCGACTGCTCCGGACTCAACGCGCTGCTCAGCCTTCGCCGGGAGGCCCTGGAGCACGCGAAGACCATCACCATCCGCCGCATCAGCCGGGGGGCCCAGCGGGTGTTCTCGCTCACCGACACCCTGTCGCTGTTCGTCTCTCCGGGCGCCGCGGAGGGCGTGGCCGCGGACAGCGCGGACGATGTGCGGACGGACAGCGCCGACGCGGACAGCGCGGACGATGTGCGGACGGACAGCGCCGACGCGGACGGCGTGGATCTTGTGTCGGACCACGCTCGTGGCACGGAGGCCACGGCACCCCCGGCCGTCCGGCGGGAGCCGGATCCCCGGGTGGAGGTCGTGCAGCTGCGGCGGGCGCTGGAGACCCGCGACACCATCGACCTGGCCCGCGGCATCCTCATGGCCGCCTTCGCCCTCAGTCCCGAGGAGGCGTGGAACGCGCTGGTCAGGACGTCCCAGAACACCAACACCAAGCTGCACCGGACAGCCCGGCAGCTCGTGGACTCGTGCACGGGCGCCCCCGTCCCCCCGTGCACGCGCGAACGGCTGTCCGCCGCCGTCGCACAGATCCGCACCGAGCGGGCGCCCGCCCCGGACTGATCCGGGCGGCCTCCTCTTACACCCGGCGACGTCGGGTACCCGGACGACGCAGACTCGCGTACCCGACGTCCGGAGACTCCGTGAAGGCGCAGGTCATCAACCGCACGCTCAAGAATCTCCCGAGTTCGGCGAGGCCGGTGACGGCGGGAAACGACAGATCGGGCCGGTGGCCCGACGGCTTCCGGAACGGACGGACGCGATGATGTCCGAGTCCGGCCCCGGGGAACGTCCCGTGATCTCCGAGACGTGCGCCGGGGAACACCCCGCCCATCTCGACCGGGGCGCGGGCGTGGCGGTCGGGACGGTCACCGGGTACCGGGACGGCCCGCACCGCCTGATCGGCGAGATCTCCGAAGCGCAGGCCCACACCGACCACACGCACCCCGGGCCGGGCTCGGGCCTCCTGGCCCCTCGCTCCCGGACCGGGTCCCGGCCGGCTGAAGGGACTGCGGGCCGAGGGATCGGCGGGGCCGCGACCGGACCCCCGGCACGGGCCACGCCCTATGGCCTGCGACCTCCAGAGAGGGTCGCCCGGGTCATCGAGGCCCGGCCGCTGCCTCCGCCGATCTCATGAGCGCCTCCGCCCCACGACACCCCCGCACCTCCGCCCCACGACACCCCCGCACCACGACACGAGCCACGCACCCACGACGCGAGGAAGGACCCTCCTCATGAGCGACGACGAGCGGCAGAACCCGGTCGAGCGGCACCCCCGTCCGGACTTTCCGCAGCAGGACCAGCGGCATCCCGGATGGACCGGCGCGATGGACCCGCCCCCGGACCACGGGGAGGACTCCTACCGCGGCAGTGGACTGCTCAAGGACCGCAAGGCGGTACTCACCGGCGGCGACTCCGGCATCGGCCGCGCGGTGGCCCTCGCATACGCCCGGGAGGGCGCCGACGTCCTGTTCACCCATCTGCCGGAGGAGGCCGAGGACGCCCGGGAGACGTCCCGGCTGGTCGAGGACGCCGGACGGAAGGCGATCGCCGTCCCTTGCGACATCCGCGACGAGGAGCAGTGCCGCGCCCTGGTCGACCGGGCGGTCGCCGAGTTCGGCAGGATCGACGTGCTGATCAACAACGCCGCCTACCAGATGTCACAGCCGGACGGCATCGGGGCCATCAGCACGGAGCAGTTCGACCGGGTCGTACGGACGAACCTCTACGGCATGTTCTGGCTGTGCCGGGCGGCCCTGCCGCACATCCCGCCGGGCGGGTCGATCATCAACACCACGTCCGTGCAGGCGTACAAGCCGAGCCCGCATCTCCTCGACTACGCCATGACCAAGGGCGCGATCGTCACGTTCACCCAGGGACTGGCCCAGATGGTGGCCGCGGACGGCGTCCGGGTGAACGCGGTGGCGCCGGGGCCCGTGTGGACCCCGCTGATCCCGGCGACGCTCCCCGACGCGCAGGAGTTCGGCAAGCAGGCACCACTGGGGCGGCCGGCCCAGCCCGCCGAGATGGCGCCCGCCTATGTGTTCCTCGCCTCCGAGCGGGCGAGTTTCATCACCGCGGAGATCCTCAACGCCACCGGTGGGACGCCCCTGCCCTGACACCTCGTTTACGCCCCCGGCCGACGGGAACCCGGTGACACACCGCCAAGCAGAAGAAGCGATACGGGTCTGAAAGAAGATGAGGCGTCGTGAGCACGCACACCGTCGAAAAGCTCGTCGTCCGCGAGAGCGGCTGGGCCAAGGCCCGGCGTCGGCGCGGGAAGGGCGTGCGCCTGTGCCTTCCCGCCCTCGCGGACAGGGACGGCGCCCGGCTGACGGAGGCCGGGGCGGACGCGCACATCGTCAGGGGTGACGACTGACGGCCGACAGGCACGGGCAGGTTCCGAGGGGCCGGTGGAGAACAGTTCCGACTG
>NZ_JBHVDD010000107.1:0-28354 GCF_042802995.1 Streptomyces sp. NPDC057438 | reverse complement strand
GCGCGCCGGCCGTCCGGGACCTCGGCCCGTCTCACGGGACCAACCTTCACCCGACCAGTTCGTGCCGCGGCTCCGCCGAGGGCTCCGGCCGGCGTGCCGACGCGGTCTTCCCGGTCCATCGTCTTTCGTTGCGGACGTAGCCGTAGCCGACCGAGGCCATCATCAGCAGGAGGAGCGGTCCGAACGCCCACGGGTGGCGGGCCATTTCCAGCGGCAGATAGCGGTAGGCCAGCAGCAGCGCGACGAACACGGTCGCGCCGTAGCCGACCAGCGCCATCCCCGGCCGGTCCCAGCCGCGGTCGACCGTGCGCAGCCCCGCCTCGATGGTGAGCGTGAAGACGACACCGGCGATGAGGTCGACGCCGTAGTGGTACCCGAATCCCAGCGTCGCGGTGAGCGTGGCGATCAGCCAGAAGGTGCCCGCGTGACGCAGGAAGCGCGGGCCGCCGCGGGAGTGGATGAAGATCGCCGTGGCCCACGCCGTGTGCAGACTGGGCATGCAGTTGCGCGGGGTGAGGTCGTCGTACGGCATCGAGTGCGGGATCCCGACCGGCGGCACGACGTCGGGCCACAGATGGGCGAGCGCCCACTGCCCGCCGCCGGTGCCGAACGCGCCGGAGCCGTAGGCGAAGACCGGTCCGACGACCGGGAAGATCATGTAGATGCCCGGCCCGAGCAGGCCGATCACCAGGAACGTACGCACCAGGTGGTGGCGCGGGAAGCGGCGCTCGGCGGCCACATGGCGCAGCTGGTAGAGCGCGACGGCGACCGCGGCCACCGCGAGCTGGATGTAGACCCAGTCGAGCAGATGGGTGCCGACCGGACCGGTGGCCCGGACCATCCGGCCCACCAGCCACGACGGGTTGCCCAGCGCGTGGTCGGCGGTCGCCAGGTACGGATCGAGCACCGTGGGGCGGGTCTTGGACGTGATCAGCAACCAGGCGTCCCCGGTCTTGCGGCCGGTCACCAGCAGCAGGCCCAGCCCGACGCCCTTCAGCAGCAGCGCCCGTTCACGGCCGGTGCGGCGGGTGACGGCGATGACCGCGCAGCCCAGCAGCACCCACAGCGCGCCGTTGCCGAACATCATCTTCGCGTCGAGGGCCCACCGCACCAGAAAGAAGACGACGTCGATCCCGATCGCGACGCCGGCCGCGATGAACCGTTGCCGCCAGGTGAGCACCACCATCGTCAACGCCATGCTGGCGTACAGCAGCGGCCCCGATTTGGGGGCGAACATCACCTCTCGCGCCTGGTTGGTGATCGGACCCGGCAGTCCGTAGCCACGCGAGGCGATCTCCAGCGCGAGCATGAATCCGACGGCCGCGACACTCGCCACGGCCCACAGAATCACCCTCGGCCGGCGCCACTCGACGGACGACAGCGCGCTTCTTGTTCGCGGGACCACCCGCGAGTCCTTGGATATCAATTATCCGGCCGTCGTCTCGTTCGCCGGACCGGGTCTCTTCTCGGTGTGCAGCATCACTTTCCGGTGGGTGATGGGGGGCGGGTGGACCGGTTCCCGTCGGACGGGACCGCGCACGCGATCCGGGACCACGGGCACGGGACCGTGGATCCGGGATCCGGGATCACGGGCACGATCAAGGATCACGCACCCGGGTTCCGGGATCGCGGGCGGGATCCCGGCGACCACGAGCGGGATCTCGGATCGCGAGCGGGATCACCCCTGGGAAGACCGCCGGCCGCCCCCTGAGGTTGCTCGCGGCAGGGCACGCGGGCACGGCGTCCACCGTGCGACGCGGTACGGGTCCACAGCCCGTCCACTGATCCACCCCCACTCCCCCGGCCCGCCCTCGCGTTCCCCACCAGCATCGGGGACAGCCGGGAGAAGGCATAGGGCGCGCTGCGCACTCGGGCGGACCGGCCCCGAGACCGGCCGAGGGGCGTACCGGCCGGACCGCCCGCCTCGCACCCGCTCAGCACGCCTGATTTCCCACGTCAATTGGGGTCTCCCCTCGGGTCGGGGCACGCGAGAGGGGCCTGGGGCACGAGGGTTGCCCTGTTGGCCAGAACGTCACCGAATCGCCTTCTCCCCGTAACACATGGACTGACCCGTCCATGCCAATCTCTCGTTTGCCCACACAGTCAACCCGCGTAGAACGAGACTCCCCGAAGCAACTCCTCGTGCTGCGCGGCCCTCTGGGAAGGGACACCCCTCATGCCCGCTGCGCGGATACGCAGTTGGAAGTCGGTCGCGCTCGCGACGTCGGCCGTGCTCGTCGGTATCGTCCTCCCGGCGGCCACCGCCAGCCCCGCCTCGGCGACGACGACCGCCTACGACAGCACGTACTACAAGAACGCGATCGGCAAGACCGGCACGGCCCTGAAGTCCTCCCTGCACACGATCATCAGCCCCCAGACGAAGCTGTCGTACTCGGCCGTCTGGGAGGCCCTGAAGGTCACCGACCAGGACCCGAACAACAGCAGCAACGTCAAGCTGCTCTACTCGGGCATCTCGCGCAGCAAGTCGCTCAACGGCGGCAACACCGGCAACTGGAACCGTGAGCACGTGTGGGCCCAGTCGCACGGCGACTTCGGCACCTCCGCCGGCCCCGGCACCGACCTGCACCACCTGCGCGCCGAGGACGTCCAGGTCAACGCCCGGCGCGGCAACCTCGACTTCGACAACGGCGGCAGCAGCTTCACCAACAGCGGCGGCAGCCTCGTCGACTCGAACTCCTTCGAGCCGCGCGACGCGGTCAAGGGCGACGTGGCCCGCATGATCCTCTACATGGCCGTCCGCTACGAGGGCGACGACAGCTGGCCCAACCTGGAGCCCAACGACCTCGTCACCAACGGCGGCACCCGCTTCCACGGCCGCCTCTCCGTCCTGAAGACCTGGAACGACGAGGACCCGCCGGACGCCTGGGAAGAGCGCCGCAACGACGTCATCCACAACACCTACCAGGGCAACCGGAACCCGTTCATCGACCACCCGGAGTGGGTCGAGGCGATCTGGTAACCGCCCGCCGAGCGCGGTGAACCCCCGGCCCCGTACCACCCCCACGTACGGGCCGGGGGTTCACCGTTTCCCCGGCCGCGGCCCGCCCGCCCTGAGAGGGACCACTCAGTTACCGACCCATGACATTCGCACGTACAACCGATGAAGGCCCCGTCGAGTCGGACTACACGGACGCGGCTCCTCCGCCACGCCGGACCACACCGACCCGAAAGGCACGTGCATGTCACGAGCACGAGCACGACACAGCATCCGCGCGGCACGGCTGAGCGCCTCCATGGCGGCGGTGGCGCTGCTGGCCGGCGGCCTGACGGCCCTGTCGCTCGGCCCGGCCTCGGCGGCACCCGCGAAGGTGGGCGTGGCGGACGACTTCAACGGCGACGGATACGCCGACCTGGTCGTCGGCGCCCCGAACGCCAAGGTGTCCGGCAAGACCAGGGCGGGGTACGTGACCGTTCTGTACGGCTCGAAGAGCGGGGCGTCGGCGGCGAAGAAGAAGCTGATCAGCCGCTCGACGAGCGGTGTGCCGGGTGCCGCCACCGCGAACCAGCGTTTCGGCTCGACGTTCACCAAGGGCGACCTGGACCGGGACGGTTACGGTGACCTGGTGATCTCGGGCGGCACGGCGGGCTCGGTGATCGTCTGGGGGTCGGCCTCCGGCCTGACCGGCGGTACGAGCATCGCCACGTACGGGGCGGCCCCGCAGGCGGGCGACTTCGACGGCGACGGCAAGACCGACCTCGCCCTCTTCTCCGTCCAGGACATCAGCGGCGACGACCCCGAGGGCGCCCCGGCGGCCCTGTGGAAGGGACCGATCTCCCGCGCGGCCAAGCCCAAGGCCGTCCTCCCCCTTCTCGACAAGTCCCTGTGGTGGGGCTGGTACGAGGAGGACGCCTCCTGCGCGACCGGCCACGGCTGCGAGAACGGCCCGTCCTCCATCACCGGCCCGGTCGTCTCCGGCCAGGTCGGGGACGTCAACGGCGACGGCCGGGACGACCTGGTCCAGTGGCACTACACGGGTGACGGCACCTACGGCAACCGTCTGCTCCTGGGCGGCGCCTCGGGCTTCAAGCGCGGCTTCGCGCCCGGGGACGACGTGAGCCGCGCCCCGGCCGGCACCGGCCTGGGCGACGTGAACGGCGACGGTTACGACGACATCGTCGTGGGCGCCGACGGCTGGACCGACCAGGTCCGCGTGGCCTACGGCTCCGCCACCGGCACCTCCGAGTCCACCGTCCAGACCTTCGACCAGAACCTGCCCGGCTTCCCCGGCGCGCAGGAGGACGGCGACCTCGTCGGCTCGGCGGTCTCGGTCGCGGACGTCACCGGTGACGGTTACGCCGACCTCGCCCTCGGCATCGCGTACGAGGACGTCGGCGACATCACCAACACCGGCGCGGTCGCCCTGGTCCCCGGCAGCGCCGCCGGCATCACCGGCACCGGGACGACGGTCTTCCACCAGAACACCGCCGGGGTGCCCGGCGCCGCCGAGGCGGAGGACAAGTTCGGCACCACCACGGCCCTGGTGGACCTCAACGGCAACGGCCACCCCGACCTCGCCGTCGGCGCCCCCGCCGAGAACAGCGACAACGGGGCCGTCTGGATCCTCCCCGGCACCGCGACGGGCCTGACCACCACGGCGGCGCTCTCGTTCGGTCCCGGCGACGTCTCGGCCCCGGCGACGGACGCGATGTTCGGCGCGTTCCTGCGCTGACCGCTGACCGGTTCCCCGGCTCCTCGGTTACCCGGTCCGGCGTGACGGCCGCGCGCGGTCACGCCGGACGGGTGGGCACCGGCGCCTGGGCCCGGACCTGATGCCGGTGTTGATGCCCGCCCGGTGTCGGTGCCGGTGCTGATCCCCGTGGCGGTACCGGTGTTGGTGCCGGTACCGGTGTTGGTGCCGGTCAGGCCGTGTGCCGCAGGATCTCCTCGGCCAGGCGGCCGTCCAGGGTTACGGGCAGGGTGTGCCCCAGCCCCTCGACCATGACCAGCCGGGCGCCGGGTATCGCGGCGGCGGTGGCCTCCCCGTGGGCCGGCGGGAACATCGGGTCCTCCGTACCGTGCAGCACCAGCGTCGGCGCGGTGACGGAGGCGAGGGCCGCCGTGTCGTCCCCACCGGCCGACCCGGCGAGGGTGTGGTGGAACCCGGCGGCCAGATCGCGCGCCCGCTCGTACACCCGCCGCTCCATGCGCCGGTACTCCTCCTCGTCGAACGGCAGCACCGAGCCGTGCAGCACCCGCCACAGCGGGAGCCGCGCGGCGAGGTACCGGTCCGGTCCCGCCTCCGGGTCGGGCAGCGTGGTGGCGAGCACGGCCAGCAACTCTGCGCTGGGCGCGGGCAGTTCACCCGGCTCCGGGGGCTGCCCCGCCAAGACCCGCCCCACCGCGGCCGCCGTGTCCGTGCCCAGCGGCTGGGACGACAGACTCGTCAGGGTCAGCACCCGCTCCGGATCCGTGACGGCGATCCGCTGGGCGATGATCCCGCCCAGGGAGGCCCCCACGAGATGCGCCTTCTCCACGCCGAACGCGTCCAGCACGGCCAGCGCGTCCGAGGCCATGTCGGCGACGGTGTACGGCCGCAGGGCGAAGTCGACGACGGAGGACCGCCCGGTGTCGCGGTGGTCGTACCGGATCACCCGCCGCCCTCCGTCCACGAGCCGCCGCACGATCCCGTCGTTCCACTGGACCCCCTGCGCCTGCGCGCCCATCACCAGCAGCACGGCCGGATGCCCGAGCGCGCCGAACTCCTCCGCCCACAACTCGATGCCGTCCACGTGGACGATCCGCTCGCGGCCGATCAGGTCTTCGCTCATGACTCTATTTTCCTGCATGGTCGTTCAAGATAATGGCCGAACGAAGATCCCGCACGAGGTTTTCCGAGGTGGACGCGTCGCCGCCGCACCCGGCACCCTGATCGCATGGCCGGAGTCAAGGGACAGGTACAGCAGCGGGGCGTGGAACGCCGTCGCGCGATGGTGGACGCGGCGATCACGCTCTTCTCCCAGCAGGGCGTACGCGGGACCGGCGTCGCCGCGATCGCGGAGCGGGCCGGTGTGACCCCCTCCGCCCTCATCCACCACTTCGGCAGCAAGGACGGCCTGGTCCGGGCGGTCCTGGAGGAGGCCGACCGCCGCGCCCTCGCCCGCCTGTCGGCCACCCCGGCCTCGGAGCCCACCCTCGACGAGGCCTTCGACTGGTTCGTGCGGGACGCCGAACACACGGCGGCGGCCGAACGCGAACTGACCGCCCTGCACACCACCCTGACGGCCGAGAACCTGGAACCGGGCTCCCCTCTCCACACCTGGTTCCGCGACCGGGGCCGGGCCCTGCGCGCCCACCTCACGGCCCTCTTCACCCGAGCCGCGGCCGACGGCACGGCCCGCCCGGACCTGAACCCGGCCCTCCTGGCGACCGAGGTGGCCGCCTTCCTCGAAGGCGCCCACCTGCTCTGGCTCCTCGACCCCGCCGAGACCGACCTCCCGGCCGTCCACCGCGGCTACTTCGAGGCGTTGACCGCCCGCCTGCGCCCCTGATCCGGCCCGCGTCAGACGTGCGTCGGCGCGAACATCCGCAGCACCGCCGGCAGGACGACCACCGAAGGACCCGACGCCGCAAGGGACTTGGCCAGGTCGGTCGCGAGGGTCTCGGGGGTCGTCCGTACGCCTGGTACGCCGAAGGACTCCGCCAGGGCCACGAAGTCCGGGCGGGACAGCTCCGTGCCGGTCGTCTCGCCGAACGCGTCGGTCATGTACTCGCGCAGGATGCCGTAGCCGCCGTCGTCGACGATCAGCCAGGTGACGTCCAGGTCGTACTGCCGGGCGGTGGCCAGTTCGGCGATCGAGTAGAGCGCGCCGCCGTCGCCCGAGACGGCCAGCACCGGGTGCGTCGGGTCGGCCGCCGCCGCGCCGAGGGCGGCCGGGAAGGCGTAGCCGAGGCCGCCCGAACCCTGGGCGGAGTGCATGGTGTTGGGGCCCTTGGGGTCGAACGCGGACCAGGCCCAGTAGGACAGGATCGTCATGTCCCAGAAAGAGGGCGCCCGGGGCGGCAGGGCCCGGCGGACGGACGCCAGCAGGTCCTGTTCCAGGGTGAGTTCCTGAGCGTCGATCCGGGCCTGGACCCGGTCGAGGACGTCTCGCACGCGGTCCGGCGCGGACGGGTCCTCGCGGGGCTCCTCGATCGTCTCCAGCAGGGCCGTCAGCGCCAGGCGCGCGTCCGCGTGGATGCCGAGCGCCGGGTGGTTGGACTCCAGCTTCCCGAGGTCCGCCTCGATCTGGATCACCCGGCCGCGCGGCTGGAACGTGTGGTAGTTGGAGGAGAGTTCACCGAGGCCCGACCCGACCACCAGGAGCACGTCCGCGTCCTCCAGGAAGTCCGTGGTGTGCCGGTCCTCCATCCAGGACCGCAGCGACAGCGGATGCGTCCACGGGAACGCGCCCTTCCCCCCGTACGTCGTCACGACCGGCGCCGACAGCCGCTCCGCCAGCTGCCGCAGCTTGCCCGAGGCGTCGGCCCGGACGACCCCGCCGCCCGCGACGATCGCCGGGCGGGCGGCGGTGGACAGCAGGTGGGCGGCCAGGGCGGTCAGTTCGGGGCGTGGGGGCAGTTCCTCGGGGAAGGCGTCGCCGCCCGTCACCACCGGGACCGAGGTCCGGGCCATGAGGACGTCCTGCGGGATCTCCACCCACACCGGGCCGTGCGGGGCGGTCAGCGCGGACTGCCAGGCGGCCGCGATCGCGGAGGGGATCTGGGACTGCGTACGGACCGTGTGGACGGACTTCACCACACCCCTGAACGAGGCGGCCTGGTCGGTGAGTTCGTGGAGGTAGCCGTGGCGGCCGCCGCCCAGGCCGGCCCTGGGGATCTGGCTGCTGATCGCCAGCACGGGCGCCGAGGCCGCCGCCGCCTCCTGGAGCGCGGCCAGGGACGTCAGCGCGCCCGGTCCCGTCGACAGCAGCAGCGGGGCCGCCTCGCCGGTGATCCGTCCGTACGCGTCCGCCGCGAACCCGGCGTTGTTCTCCACACGCAGGCCGATGTACCGCAGGCCGGAGCGGCGCAGCGCGTCGAACACGGGCAGCGCGTGCTGGCCGGGGAGTCCGAAGACCGTCGTCGCGCCGAGCCCGGCGAGGGTCTCCACGACCAGGTCTCCGCCGTTGCGGCCGGGGGGAGGGTTCAGCGCGGCCTCCGTCTGGGCGGCGGTCGGGCGGAGCACGAGGTCGTGGTCGTGGGTCACTGCGCTGCCTTCTCGTTGTCGCGGATCACCGGCCCGCGGTGTCCTTACGGGCCTCGGCGATCTGGCGGGACATGATCGTGGTGAGTTCGTAGGCCGTGTGCGAGGCGGCCACCGCGGTGATCTCGGCGTGATCGTACGCGGGCGCCACCTCGACGACGTCGGCGGAGACCAGGTTGCAGGAGGCGAGGCCCCGCAGGATCTCCAGGAGCTCCCGCGAGGTCATGCCGCCGGCCTCCGGCGTGCCGGTGCCCGGCGCGTGGGCCGGGTCGAGGCAGTCGATGTCGATGGAGATGTAGAGCGGTCGGTCGCCGATGCGCTGCCGCAGCTGGTCGGCGACCTCGTCGGATCCGCGCCGCATCACGTCCGCCGAGGTGACGATCCCGAAGCCCATCTTCGCGTCGTCGGTGAGGTCCTGCTTGCCGTACAGCGGGCCGCGCGTGCCCACGTGCGAGAGGGCCTCGGTGTCGAGGATGCCCTCCTCCACCGCCCGCCGGAACGGGGTGCCGTGCGTGTACGCGGCGCCGAAGTAGGTGTCCCAGGTGTCGAGGTGCGCGTCGAAGTGGAGCAGCGCCACCGGGCCGTGCTTCTTGGCGACCGACCGCAGCAGCGGGAGCGCGATGGTGTGGTCGCCGCCGAGGGTCATCAGGCGGGCCCCCGTCCCGAGGAGCTCGTCGGCGGCCGCCTCGACCGTCTCCACCGCCTCGTCGATGTTGAACGGGTTGGCGGCGATGTCTCCGGCGTCCGCGACCTGGGCGAGCGCGAAGGGGGAGGCGTCCTGGGCCGGGTTGTAGGGGCGCAGCAGCCGGGACGCCTCGCGGATCGCGTTGCCGCCGAAGCGGGCGCCCGGCCGGTAGGAGACACCCGAGTCGAACGGCACGCCCACGACCGCCACGTCCGCGCGGCCCACCTCGTCCAGCCGGGGGAGCCGGGCGTAGGTCGCGGGCCCGGCGTAGCGCGGGATGCGCGAGGAGTCGACGGGGCCGCGGGGCGTCTCGTTGCCGCTCATGGTGTTCTGCCTTCCTTCTGCGGGTGACGGGCACCGACCCTAGGTCGCCACCGGGCACCTGCGAAGTGTACTTTTCCTCCATTGGAGCGGGTCGGAATGGAGGAAACGCACATGGTGTCGGACCCGGCGGTCCCCGACCCGGCGGTATCCCCCGCCCCCTCCGCCCCTCCCACCCCGCCCGTGCCCCTCGCGGCGCTGCTGGCCCACGGCGGTCTGGGCCTGCGGCAGATCGCCGGCCCGGTGGACGCGGACACGGCGGTCCACTGGGCGCACACCTCGGAGATGTCGGACCCGTACCCGTATCTGCTCGGCGGCGAGCTGCTGCTGACGGCCGGCGTCCACATCCCGGAGGCGGCCGGTGCGGGCGGCTACTTCGACACGTACGTCTCCCGCATCGTCACGGCAGGCGGCGCGGCCCTCGGCTTCGGCGTCGCCCCGGTGCACGACAGCGTCCCGGGCGCCCTGGTCGCCGCCTGCGACGCCCACGGCCTGCCCCTGATCGAGGTGCCGCCCGGCACCACCTTCTCCGGCGTCGCCCGCGCGGTCTGGCAGCTCATGGTCCGGGCCCGCCACGCCGAACTCCGCCGTGTGTCGCAGGCACAGCAGGGCCTGGCCGCCGCCGCGTCCCGCCCGGACCCGGTCCGCGCGGTCCTACGCCAGCTCGCGCAGCGCGTGAACGGCCAAGCGGTCCTGTACGGCCCGGAGGGGACGGAACTGGCGTCGGCGGGACGGGGCCCGACACCGGCCGCGCTGGCCGACCTGACGGCGGTGGTACAGCCGGGCACTCCCCGGGCCACCGGCCGGCCTTCCAGGGGCGCGAGGAACCCCGCGACCGGCCCCGGCGAACCCGCCCCCGCCGACGCACCGAAAAGCCCCACGCCCTCCTCGCCCGCCCCCACCCCCACCTCCGCGACCGACACGGTCGACGGCACCCACCTCACCGCCTACGCCCTCTCCTCCTCGGGCCAGGGCTTCGCCCTCGGCGTGGCCACCCCCCACCGCACCCCCGGCGACCACACCATCGTCTCCGTCGCCGCCGTCCTCCTCTCGCTCCTCACCGGCGAACGCCAGAGCGGCACCGGCTCGGCCCGCGCGTCGGCGCTGGTGCGGCTCCTGCTCGGCGCCGAGCCGCGGGAGGTCGCTCCCCTCCTGGGCACGGGCACCCTCTGGCACGTCGTCCACGCCCGGCCCGCCGGGGGCGGCGACCGGCCGGAGGCCCTCTCCGCCGCCGCGCTCGGCACCGCCCTGGGCTCCGCGCTGGTCGACGCGCACGGCGACGTCGTCCGCGTCCTCGTCCCCGCCGACCGCGAGGTCACCGAGCAGCCCGGCTGGACGTGCGGCGTGAGCGCGCCCGCCGAGCCGCACGCCTGGCCCACCGCCGACGCGCAGGCCGCCCGCGCGCTGGCCCGGGCCGGGGCGACCCGGGCGGCGCTCGTGCGGCACGGCGCCCGTACCGCGCTGGGCGACCTGGTTGCGGAGGCGGACGCGACCGCGCACGCCCGGGCCCTGCTGGCCCCGCTCACCGCCGCGTCCGGCGCCGCCGCCCTCACCGAGACACTGCGCACCTGGCTCTCCCTGCACGGGAGTTGGGACCGTACGGCGGTCGCGCTGGCCGTGCACCGCAACACGGTCCGCCAACGGATCGGCCGGTGCGCGTCGTTGCTGGGCGCGGACCTCGACGACCCGGACGTACGGATGGAGTTGTGGTTCGCGCTGCGGCGGGAGTGACCGGTGGCCGGAGTCCGTCCGTCCGCCGGAGCGTGACGCAGGTCGCAGCGGCGGGGACGCCCGCGACTCCCGCGGCCGTCTGCCTCACAATGGACCCATGCCGATATCCGGGACCCCCAACCGCGCCGAGCTGGTCGAGCACCTCGTACGGACGCGTATCGCGGGCGACGTCGCCACGCCGCGCGAGAACAACCTCTCCCACTACCGCGAACTGGCCAACGGCAACCGCCACTACTGGCTGGGGCTGGAGCTGGGGGACCGCTGGACCGACGAGCAGGACGTGCTGGCCGTGATGGCGGAGCGCGTCGGCGTCAACGACGACCCGGGGTACCGCTACGGCCAGGACACCATCGACCCGGACCTGACGGTCGACGCGCTGGAGCGCATGGCGGCCCGGCTGCGCAAGGCGGCGGAGGGCGGGCAGCGCGTCCTGTTCGCCACCGGCCACCCGGGCGGCCTGCTGCAGGTGCACAACGAGACCGCGCGGGCGCTGCGCGCGGCCGGCTGCGAGATCGTCGTCATCCCGGACGGTCTGCAGACGGAGGAGGGGTACGTCATGCAGTTCGCGGACGTGGCCGTCCTCGAACACGGCGCCACGCTGTGGCACACCCACTCCCCCGAGCCGATGCGGGCCATCCTGCGGGGTCTGGAGGGCGCCGGCCGCCCGCTGCCCGACCTGGTGGTCGCCGACCACGGCTGGGCGGGCTGTGCGGGCCAGCTCGGCGTCGACTCCGTCGGTTACGCGGACTCCAACGACCCCGCCCTGTTCCTCGGCGAGTCCGAGGGCACCCTCCAGGCCGTGGTCCCGCTCGACGACCACGTGGTCAGCCCGCGCCACTACGACCCGATGTCGGCGTACCTGCTCCAGCAGGCGGGGCTCAGCGAGGCGTAGCCCCCGGCGTCCCGGGCCGTTCCTTCGGTACGCGGACGACGCCCTCCTGGATCACGGAGATCGCGAGGCGTCCGTCCTGCGTGTAGATCCGACCCTGGCCGAGGCCCCGGCCCGCCGACGCCGACGGTGACTCCTGGTCGTACAGGAGCCACTCGTCGGCGCGGAACGGCCGGTGGAACCACATGGCGTGGTCGAGCGAGGCCCCGACGACGTCGCCGACGGCCCAGCCGCCGCGCCCGTGCGCGAGCAGGATGGAGTCGAGGAGCGTCATGTCGGAGACGTAGGTGGCGAGGACGACGTGCAGGAGCGGGTCGTCGTCGAGCTTGCCGTTGGCGCGGAACCAGACCTGGGAACGCGGTTCACGGGGCTCGCCGTAGCGGCCGTAGGGCGGGTCGTCGACGTAGCGCAGGTCGACGGCGGCCCGGGCCTCCAGCATCTTCTCCACGACGGCCGGGTCGAGGCCGTACGCCGGCAGCCGCTGCTCGGCGGTGGGCAGGGACTCCGGGTCGGGCGCGGCCGGCATCGGCGCCTGGTGGTCGAGGCCGTCCTCGTAGCGCTGGAAGGACGCGGAGAGGGCGAAGATCGGCTGGCCGTGCTGGACGGCGACGACGCGGCGCGCGGTGAAGGAGCGGCCGTCGTTCATGCGCTCCACGGTGTAGACGATGGGCGCGCCGGCGTCGCCGATGCGCAGGAAGTACGCGTGGAGGGAGTGCGGGAGCCGGTCGGCGGGGACCGTCCGTCCGGCGGCGACGAGCGCCTGGGCCGCGACCTGCCCGCCGAAGACCCTCGGGACGATGGCGGGCCGGGACCGGCCGCGGAAGATGTTCTCCTCGATCTGCTCCAGGTCGAGCAGATCGAGGAGAGACTGCAGTGGTACCTGACTCATGGGGTCAGTTGTACAGAGCCGGGTTTTCCGGGGCCTTACAGACCCATGTCCTTGGCGATGATCGACTTCATGATCTCGCTGGTGCCGCCGTAGATGCGGTTCACGCGGTTGTCCGCGTACAGGCGGGCGATCGGGTACTCGTTCATGAAGCCGTAGCCGCCGTGCAGCTGGAGGCAGCGGTCGATGACGCGGTGGGCGACCTCGGTGCAGAACAGCTTGGCGCTGGCGGCCTCGGCGGGCGTCAGCTCGCCGGCGTCGAGGGCCTCCGTGGCGCGGTCGGCGACGGCCTCGGCCGCGTCCACCTCGGCCTGGCAGGCGGCCAGCTCGAACTTGGTGTTCTGGAAGTGCGCGACGGGCTTGCCGAAGACGGTGCGCTCCTGCACGTACTGCTTGGCGAACCGGACGGCGGCCTTGGCCTGCGCGTAGGCGCCGTAGGCGATGCCCCAGCGCTCGGAGGCGAGGTTGTGGCCGAGGTAGTAGAAGCCCTTGTTCTCCTCGCCGAGGAGGTTCTCGACGGGCACCTTGACGTCGACGAACGCCAGCTCGGCGGTGTCGGAGGTCTTCAGGCCGAGCTTGTCCAGCTTGCGGCCGATCGAGTAGCCCTCGGACTTGGTGTCCACGACCAGGAGGGATATGCCGTGCCGGCGGTCCTCGGCGCTGGGCGCGTCGGTCCGGGCGCAGACGATCATCTGGTCGGCGTGGACGCCGCCGGTGATGAAGGTCTTGGAGCCGTTGAGGACGTAGTGCGTGCCGTCCTCGCTCAGCTTGGCGGTGGTCTTCATGCCCGCGAGGTCGGAGCCGGTGCCCGGCTCGGTCATCGCGATCGCCCACATCTCCTCGCCGGAGACGAACTTGGGCAGGTAGCGCTTCTTCTGCTCGTCGGTGGCGAGCAGCTTGACGTAGGGCAGGCCGAGCAGGACGTGCACGCCGGAGCCGCCGAAGGTGATGCCGGCGCGGGCGGTCTCCTCGTAGAGGATGGCCTCGAACTTGTACGAGTCGATGCCGGCGCCGCCGTACTCCTCGTCCACGCGGATGCCGAAGACGCCCAGGTCGGCGAGCTTGTAGTAGAAGTCGCGCGGCGCCTGGCCGGCGGCCAGCCATTCGTCGTACTCGGGCACGACCTCGGCCTCGATGAAGGCACGCAGGGTCTCCCGGAACGCCTCGTGATCCTCGTTGAACACCGTACGACGCACCGCCGCCACCTCCACCTGAGTACCTTCGGATGTGCCCAAGCGCCCGCCGCGCACGGCTAAGCGCTTGCTCAGAGAAAAGGTACCGGCGGGTAGGGACACGCGTCCAGATGGTCAGCCCCGTAACGCTCGTCACGCTCGTGGCGGATCGCCCGGCCGCACGGCCCGCAACCCGCCGCCCGGCCCCGCTCGCCCGCCGCCCCGCCCGCCCGCCGCTCAGCCGGCGGCGGCCGCCGCGAAGGCACCCCGGGCCATCCGGTGCAGCAGCTCCGCCGTGACCCCGCGGCCCGGCAGCGACCCGGCCCGGCCCAGGTGCGGGGTGGAGTTCAGCAGTCCGAACACCGAGTGGACGGCGGACCGCGCGGCGGGCTCCGCCAGCCCGGGATACACCTCCCGCAGCACCCCGACCCACAGTTCGACGTACTGCCGCTGCAGCTGCCGCACGAGCTTGCGGTCACTGTCGCGCAGGCGGTCCAGCTCGCGGTCGTGCAGGGTGATCAGGGGACGGTCGTCGAGGGCGAAGTCGATGTGCCCCTCGATGAGCGAGTCCAGGACCTCCGTCCCGGGCACCCCGTCGGCCTCCGCCACCCGCCGCTTCGCCCCGGTCAGGAGCTGCCCGCTGATGCCCACCAGCAGCTCCGCGAGCATCGCGTCCTTGCCCGCGAAGTGCCGGTACAGACCCGGCCCGCTGATGCCGACGGCCGCGCCTATCTCGTCGACGCCGACGCCGTGGAAACCACGCTCGGCGAAGAGGCGGGCGGCTTCCTTCAGGATCTGCTCGCGGCGCGTGGGCGCGTCGGTTCTCGTGGCCATGGAGCCAATTCTAGACAGGGAGGTTAGCGGTCGTTAACCTGAAGGAAACGGGTTAACGCTCATTAACAGGTGACCACCGTAATCACTGGGTGAGGGGACCGCACGATGGACCAGGCACCGGAGCTGACGACCGCGGCAGATCCCGCGGCCGAGGCGTATCGGGCCAACGAGGCCGCGCACCGCGCGCTGGGCGAGGAGCTGCGGGCCAGGCTGGCCGCGGCGCGGCTCGGCGGCGGCGAGAAGGCCCGCGCCCGGCACACCGCGCGCGGCAAGCTGCTGCCGCGCGACCGGGTGGACACCCTCCTCGACCCCGGCTCGCCCTTCCTGGAGCTGGCGCCGCTTGCCGCCGACGGGCTGTACGACGGCCAGGCCCCGGCCGCGGGCGTCATCGCAGGCATCGGCCGGGTCTCCGGCCGCGAGTGCGTCGTCGTCGCCAACGACGCCACCGTCAAGGGCGGCACGTACTACCCGATGACGGTGAAGAAGCACCTGCGGGCCCAGGAGGTGGCCCTGGAGAACCGGCTGCCCTGCCTCTACCTGGTGGACTCCGGCGGCGCCTTCCTGCCCCTGCAGGACGAGGTCTTCCCCGACCGCGACCACTTCGGCCGGATCTTCTACAACCAGGCGCGGATGTCGGGGGCGGGCATCCCGCAGATCGCCGCCGTCCTGGGCTCGTGCACGGCCGGAGGCGCGTACGTCCCGGCCATGAGCGACGAGGCCGTCATCGTGCGCGGCCAGGGGACGATCTTCCTCGGCGGTCCCCCGCTGGTGAAGGCCGCCACCGGCGAGGTCGTCACCGCCGAGGAACTGGGCGGCGGCGAGGTCCATTCCCGGATCTCCGGCGTCACCGACCACCTCGCGGAGAGCGACGCCCACGCCCTGCGGATCGTGCGGACCATCGTCTCCACCCTGCCCGCCCGGGGCCCGCTGCCCTGGTCGGTCGAGCCGGCCGTGGAGCCCAAGGTCGACCCGTACACGCTGTACGGCGCCGTGCCGGTCGACTCCCGCACGCCGTACGACGTCCGCGAGGTCATCGCGCGCGTGGTCGACGGTTCGCGGTTCGCGGAGTTCAAGGCGGAGTTCGGGCAGACCCTGGTCACCGGCTTCGCCCGGATCCACGGGCACCCGGTCGGGATCGTCGCCAACAACGGCATCCTGTTCTCCGAGTCCGCCCAGAAGGGCGCCCACTTCATCGAGCTGTGCGACCAGCGCGGCATCCCGCTCGTCTTCCTGCAGAACATCTCCGGCTTCATGGTCGGCCGGGACTACGAGGCGGGCGGCATCGCCAAGCACGGCGCCAAGATGGTGACGGCGGTGGCCTGCACCCGGGTCCCCAAGCTGACCGTCGTGATCGGCGGCTCCTACGGCGCGGGCAACTACTCGATGTGCGGCCGGGCGTACTCGCCGCGCTTCCTGTGGATGTGGCCGAACGCCAAGATCTCGGTGATGGGCGGCGAACAGGCCGCGTCCGTCCTCGCGACCGTCAAGCGGGACCAGCTGGAGGCGCGCGGCGACACCTGGTCCGCCGAGGACGAGGAGTCCTTCAAGGACCCGATCCGCGGCCAGTACGAGCGTCAGGGCAGCGCCTACTACGCCACCGCCCGCCTCTGGGACGACGGAGTGATCGACCCGCTGGAGACCCGGCAGGTCCTCGGCCTCGCCCTGACCGCCTGTGCCAACGCGCCCCTGGGTGACCCCCAGTTCGGCGTCTTCCGGATGTGAGGGGGATCTGAAGGTGAACATGTTCGACACGGTCCTCGTGGCCAACCGGGGCGAGATCGCCGTCCGCGTCATCCGCACCCTGCGCGCCCTCGGCGTCCGCTCCGTCGCCGTCTTCTCCGACGCGGACGCCGACGCCCGGCACGTCCGGGAGGCCGACACGGCGGTACGGATCGGTCCGGCGCCGGCGTCGGAGAGCTATCTGTCGGTGGAGCGCCTGCTGGAGGCCGCCGCCCGCGCCGGCGCCCAGGCCGTCCACCCCGGGTACGGCTTCCTCGCGGAGAACGCCGCCTTCGCGCGGGCGTGCGCCGACGCGGGCCTCGTCTTCATCGGCCCGCCCGCCGACGCCATCGCCCTGATGGGGGACAAGATCCGCGCCAAGGAGACGGTCCGGGCGGCCGGGGTGCCGGTGGTGCCCGGTTCGAGCGGCAGCGGGCTGACCGACGCCCAGCTCGCCGAGGCCGCCCACGAGATCGGTATGCCGGTCCTGCTGAAGCCCAGCGCGGGCGGCGGCGGCAAGGGCATGCGGCTGGTCCGGGAGGCCGGGACGCTGGCCGAGGAGATCGCGGCCGCCCGCCGCGAGGCCCGCGCCTCCTTCGGCGACGACACCCTCCTCGTGGAGCGGTGGATCGACCGCCCCCGGCACATCGAGATCCAGGTCCTCGCCGACGGCCACGGCGGTGTCGTGCACCTCGGGGAGCGCGAGTGCTCGCTCCAGCGCCGCCACCAGAAGATCATCGAGGAGGCGCCCAGCGTCCTGCTCGACGAGGCCACCCGTGCCGCGATGGGCGAGGCGGCCGTGCAGGCGGCCCGCTCCTGCGGATACTCCGGCGCGGGCACGGTCGAGTTCATCGTGCCCGGCGGCGACCCCTCCTCGTACTACTTCATGGAGATGAACACCCGCCTCCAGGTCGAGCACCCGGTGACCGAGCTGGTCACGGGCGTGGACCTGGTGGAGTGGCAGCTGCGGGTCGCGGCGGGCGAGCGGCTGGCGTTCGGACAGCAGGACGTCACGCTCACGGGGCACGCGGTCGAGGCCCGCATCTGCGCCGAGGACCCGTCCCGGGGCTTCCTCCCCTCCGGCGGCACGATCCTGGGCCTGCGCGAGCCGCAGGGCGACGGCGTCCGCACCGACTCCGGCCTGACCGAGGGCACGGAGGTCGGCTCGCTGTACGACCCGATGCTCTCCAAGGTCATCGCCTACGGCCCCGACCGCCCCACCGCCCTGCGCCGGCTCCGGGCGGCCCTCGCCCAGACGGTCACGCTGGGCGTGCAGACGAACGCGGGCTTCCTGCGGCGGCTGCTGGCCCACCCGGCGGTGGTGGCGGGCGAGCTGGACACGGGGCTGGTGGAGCGCGAGGCCGGGGAACTGGTCCCGCGCGAGGTTCCGGTCGAGGTCCACGCGGGGGCGGCCCTGCTGCGCCAGGCGGCGCTGACCCCGGCCCGCGGCGACGGCACCGGCACCGGCACCGGCACCGGCTGGACCGATCCGTTCGACGCGGCGGTCGGCTGGCGGCTGGGCGGCGAACCGGCCTGGACGGCCCACCACCTGCGGCTGCCGGGCCAGGAGCCGGTCACCGTACGGGTGCGCAGCACACCGGACGGCGGGACCGAGGTGCTGCCGGACGGGGCCGAGACCCCGCTCCGGGGGTCCGCGGGCACCTTCGGACCGGCCGGGGACCCGGGCCGGTTCACCTTCCTGCTCGACGGCCTCACCCACACCTTCCAGCACGCGGGCGACTGGCTGGGCCGCGACGGCGACGCCTGGCAGGTGGGCGACCACGACCCGGTGGCCGCGTCACTGGACCGGTCCGCCCACGCGGGCGCCGACTCCCTCACCGCCCCCATGCCGGGCACCGTCACCGTCGTGAAGGTGGCCGTCGGGGACGAGGTGACCGCCGGGCAGAGCCTGCTGGTGGTGGAGGCCATGAAGATGGAGCACGTCGTCTCCGCGCCGCACGCCGGGACGGTCGCCGAGCTGGACGTCACGCCGGGCGCGACCGTCGCCATGGACCAGGTGCTGGCGGTCGTCGCCCCCCACGAGGAGCACGAGGAGGTGGAGCGGTGACCCTGCCCATGACGGTCCCCGAACCCGGCCTGCCGGCCCGGGTCCGCATCCACGAGGTCGGCGCCCGCGACGGCCTGCAGAACGAGAAGTCGACCGTGCCCACCGAGGTCAAGGCGGAGTTCGTTCGCCGCCTGGCCGACGCGGGGCTGACGACGATCGAGGCCACCAGTTTCGTCCACCCTCGGTGGGTGCCCCAACTGGCCGACGCGGAGCAGCTGTTCCCGCTCGTGAGCGACCTGCCGGCGGCCCTGCCCGTCCTCGTCCCCAACGAGCGGGGCCTGGACCGCGCCCTCGCCCTCGGCGCCCGCCGCGTCGCCGTCTTCGCCAGCGCCACCGAGTCCTTCGCCAAGGCCAACCTCAACCGCACGGTCGACGAGGCGCTGGCGATGTTCGAGCCGGTCGTCGGCCGGGCGAAGGCCGAGGGCGTGCACGTGCGCGGCTATCTGTCGATGTGCTTCGGTGACCCCTGGGAGGGCGCGGTCCCGGTCCCCCAGGTCACCCGGGTCTGCCACGCCCTGCTCGACATGGGCTGCGACGAACTCAGCCTCGGCGACACCATCGGGGTCGCCACACCGGGCCACGTCCGAGCGCTGCTGAGCCAACTCGACGTCCCCGTGGAGAAGCTGGGCGTGCACTTCCACGACACCTACGGCCAGGCGCTCGCCAACACCTACGCGGCGCTGCGGCACGGCGTCACCACCGTGGACGCCTCCGCGGGCGGCCTGGGCGGCTGCCCGTACGCGAAGTCCGCCACCGGCAACCTCGCCACCGAAGACCTCGTCTGGATGCTGCGCGGCCTCGGCATCGACACGGGCGTCGACCTCGGCCGCCTCGTCGCCACCAGCGCGTGGATGGCCGGACACCTGGGCCGACCCAGCCCGTCCCGCACCGTACGAGCCCTGTCCCACAAGGACGACGAGGGCCCCGAGGACGACAAGGAGCAGTGACGTCCATGAACCACCGCCTCTCCCCCGAGCTGGAAGAACTCCGCCGCACGGTCGAGGAGTTCGCTCACGAGGTCGTCGCGCCCAAGATCGGCGACTTCTACGAGCGGCACGAGTTCCCGTACGAGATCGTGCGCGAGATGGGCCGCATGGGGCTGTTCGGGCTGCCGTTCCCCGAGGAGTACGGCGGCATGGGCGGCGACTACCTGGCGCTGGGCATCGCGCTGGAGGAGCTGGCCCGGGTGGACTCGTCCGTCGCCATCACCCTGGAGGCCGGGGTCTCCCTCGGCGCCATGCCGATCCACCTCTTCGGCACACCGGCCCAGAAGGCCGAGTGGCTGCCGCGGCTGTGCTCCGGCGAGGTGCTGGGCGCGTTCGGCCTCACCGAGCCCGACGGCGGCTCGGACGCGGGCGCGACCCGGACGACGGCCCGGCTGGACGAGTCGACGAACGAGTGGGTCATCAACGGCAGCAAGTGCTTCATCACCAACTCGGGCACGGACATCACGGCCCTGGTCACGGTGACGGCGGTGACCGGCCGCACCCCGGACGGCAAGCCCCTCATCTCCTCGATCATCGTCCCGTCCGGCACCCCGGGTTTCACGGTGGCCGCCCCCTACTCCAAGGTCGGGTGGAACGCCTCCGACACCCGTGAGCTGTCCTTCTCGGACGTCCGGGTCCCGGCGGCGAACCTCCTCGGCGAAGAGGGCCGCGGCTACGCCCAGTTCCTGCGCATCCTCGACGAGGGCCGTATCGCCATCTCGGCGCTCGCCACGGGTCTCGCCCAGGGCTGTGTGGACGAGTCGGTGAAGTACGCGAAGGAACGACACGCCTTCGGGCGCCCGATCGGCGCGAACCAGGCCATCCAGTTCAAGATCGCTGACATGGAGATGAAGGCCCACACCGCCCGTCTCTCCTGGCGGGACGCGGCCTACCGCCTGGTCGCCGGTGAACCCTTCAAGAAGGAGGCGGCGCTGGCGAAGCTGTACTCCTCCACCGTCGCCGTCGACAACGCCCGCGACGCCACCCAGATCCACGGCGGCTACGGCTTCATGAACGAGTACCCCGTCGCCCGCATGTGGCGTGACTCCAAGATCCTGGAGATCGGCGAGGGCACCAGCGAGGTGCAACGCATGCTGATCGCCAGGGAGTTGGGCCTGACCGGCTGACCGACAGCCTATGTTCGAACGGTGGCCGGAATCCGCCTCGGCAGCGCGACTCCTGCACCCTCCCACCCGGCTCGCCCCTCGCGAGCCGGGTGCCCTTTTGTCCGGGATGGGCAGCCATCAGGCCGGACCTCAACGACCTTCACATCAGCGACACAAACCACAGGTTCGACGACCGACAGCCCCAACCGAACCTCACCAGCCTTCGATTCACAGGTGATTCAAAGAATAAACGGAGCCGGCCCCGGGAACTCCACTTCCCGGGGCCGCTCGCTGGACAAGTGGTGAGGTTAGGCTAACCTACCTTCGAACTCACCCTCGGGTGGCCCTCCGCCTCGTTCGAAAGTAGCCATACACATGTCCAACGCCAGAGCCGCTCACCTCACCCGCCGTGGCATCCTCGCCGCCGGTGGCGCACTCGGTCTCGGTGCCGTGCTCGCCGCCTGCGGGGACGAGAGCTCGACGAGCAGCGGCACTGGCTCCGACAAGGAGACGGCTGCCGCGAAGTCCGGCCCCTGGTCGTTCAAGGACGACCGCGGCGAGACCGCCAGGACCGCCAAGGTGCCGACGAACATCGTCGCCTTCGTGGGGGTCGCCGCCGCGCTCCACGACTACGGCATCGGTGTCAAGGGCGTCTTCGGTCCGACGAAGACGGCGGACGGCAAGGCCGACGTCCAGGCCGGCGACCTCGACATCAGCAAGGTGACGATCCTCGGCAACGTCTGGGACGAGTTCAGCGTCGAGAAGTACGCGGCCCTCGCCCCCGACGTCCTCATCAGCACACTGTTCGACGACGCCGGCACCCTCTGGTACATCCCCGAGACCTCCGCGGACAAGATCGCCAAGCTCGCCCCGAGCGTCGGCATCTCCGTCTACGACCGCCAGCTGACCGAGCCGCTGCAGCGCATGCTGAAGCTGGCCGAGTCCCTCGGCGCGGACACGGGGTCGGAGAAGATCACCGCCGCCAAGAAGCGCTTCGAGGACGCGGCGGCCCGGCTGCGCGCGGCCACCAAGGCCAACCCCGGCATCAAGGTGCTCGCGGGCTCCGCCAGCCAGGACATCTTCTACGTCTCCGGCTCCAACCTCTCCATCGACCTGGAGTACTTCAAGGCCCTCGGCGTGAACTTCGTCGAGCCGAGCGCCGCCGCGCTCAAGGCCAGCGGCGGCTGGTTCGAGAACCTCAGCTGGGAGAACGTCGACAAGTACGACGCGGACCTCATCATCATGGACAACCGCACGTCGGCGATCCAGCCGGACGCGATCGAGGAGGCGACGTGGAAGAAGCTTCCCGCGGTGAAGGCCGGGCAGGTCATCGGGCGTAACCCCGAGCCGATCCTGTCCTACGACAAGTGCGCGCCGCTTCTCGAGGAGCTGGCCGAGGCGATCGAGAAGGCGAAGAAGGTCGGCTAGGGCCCTTCCGGCGGGTCTCCGGTCGTGGGTGAACTGCCGGTCCGCCGTGGCTGATCGCACAGTTCCCCGCGCCCGTGGGTCGCCCGGGCTCACCCCCCTTTCACATACGCTCCCGCCCCCCTATCCCGGAGCAGTCCCATGACGACGGCCGTGGCCGCCCCCTTCCGTTTCTTCTCCCTTCAGGTCGTGCGGACGGAGCGGCTGGGGCCGTCCCTGGTGCGCGTCTCGTTCGCGGGGGACGATCTCAGGTTCTTCCGCTCCGACGGCCGGGACCAGTCGCTCTCCCTCTTCCTGCCGCACCCCGGGCAGGACGTCCCGGCCGTGCCCCACGAGCTGGGCGACGGCTGGTGGCAGGCGTGGCGGGAACTGCCGGACGACGTACGGGCGGTGATGCGCTCGTACACCCTGCGGGGGCTCCGCTCGGACGTCCACGGCGAGACCGTCGAGATCGACATCGACTTCGTGCTGCACGGCGTCGAGCCGGGGGCCGCGGTGCCCGCCGGGCCCGCCTCGCGGTGGGCGTCGCAGGCCGCCCCCGGCCACCGAGTGGTCCTGCTCGGGCCCGCGATCGCCGACAACCGCGCGATCCGTTTCCGTCCGCCGGCGGACACCGGCCTGGTGCTGATCTGGGGCGACGACACCGCGCTGCCCGCCGCCTCGGCGATCCTGGAGTCGCTGCCGGCCGGTGTGCCCGCCCGGGTCTGGCTGGAGGTCCACCACGCGGGGGACATCCAGGACCTGGCCACCGAGGCCGACGCCGAGATCACGTGGCTGGTGCGCGGCGAAGGGGCGCCGACCGCTCTCGACGCGATCCGTGCCGCGCGGCTCCCCGCCGACGAGTCGGCGTACGCCTGGATCGCCGGCGAGTCCGGCCGTGTGAAGGAGTTGCGCCGGTATCTGGTGCGGGAGCGCGGGATCGACAGGCGGCGCGTCACCTTCGTCGGGTACTGGCGTGAGGGTCTGACGGAGGAGCAGTTGCGGGAGCGGGGCGAGTAGTCGGGCGCCGCCGACCCGAAGCCGGAGTCACCGAAGTGATCACAGTCACGGCGGAGCCAGGACTCCGCCCAAGTTAGTTAGGTTAGGCTTACCTAAGTTGGACGATGTGATGTCGCCCCCTCACCTCTCCGTCCCACCCGGACCGCCCCCGCTCGGAGGACCTCCCCATGCGCTCGCACCTGCTCAATGACACGACCGCGGAGCGGTACCGCCGCACCGTGACCGAAGGCGTGGAGCGGGTGGCGGCCAGAATCGCCACCACCGACCGGCCGTTCACCGGTGTCACCGTCGACGCCCTCGCTCCCGCCATCGAGAAGATCGACCTCGACGAGCCCCTGCACGACACGGCCGCCGTCCTCGACGAGTTGGAGGAGGTCTATCTGCGCGACGCGGTCTACTTCCACCACCCGCGCTACCTCGCCCACCTCAACTGCCCGGTCGTCATCCCGGCCGTGCTCGGCGAGGCGGTCCTCTCCGCCGTCAACTCCTCCCTGGACACCTGGGACCAGTCGGCGGGCGGCACCCTGATCGAGCGCAAACTGATCGACTGGACAGGCGAGCGCATCGGGTTCGGGCCCGCCGCCGACGGCGTGTTCACCTCCGGCGGCTCACAGTCCAACCTCCAGGCCCTGCTCCTCGCCCGCGAGGAGGCCAAGACCGACAGCACGGACAAGCTGCGGATCTTCGCCTCGGAGGCCAGCCACTTCAGCGTGAAGAAGTCGGCGAAACTGCTGGGCCTCGGCCCGGACGCGGTCGTCTCCGTCCCGGTCGACGGCAACAAGCGCATGCAGACGGTCGCCCTCGCCCGGGAGCTGGAGCGCTGCCGGAACGACGGACTCGTCCCCATGGCCGTCGTCGCCACCTCCGGCACCACCGACTTCGGCTCCATCGACCCGCTGCCCGAGATAGCCGAGCTGTGCGCCCAGTACGACACCTGGATGCACGTCGACGCCGCCTACGGCTGCGGCCTGCTCGTCTCCCGCAAGCGGCGCGGGCTCCTGGACGGCATCGAGCGCGCCGACTCCGTCACCGTGGACTACCACAAGTCCTTCTTCCAGCCGGTGAGTTCGTCCGCCGTGCTCGTCCGGGACGCGGCCACGCTGCGCCACGCGACCTACCACGCGGAATACCTCAACCCACGCCGCATGGTCACCGAGCGCATCCCGAACCAGGTCGACAAGTCCCTGCAGACCACCCGCCGCTTCGACGCGCTCAAGCTGTGGATGACCCTGCGCACGATGGGCGCCGACGGCATCGGCCGGCTTTTCGACGAGGTCTGCGACCTGGCGGAGGAGGGCTGGAAAATGCTCGCCGCCGATCCGCGCTACGACGTCGTCGTGGAGCCCCAGCTCTCCACGCTGGTCTACCGCTACATCCCCGAGGCCGTCACCGACCCGGCGGAGATCGACCGCGCCAACCTGTACGCCCGCAAGGCCCTGTTCGCCTCCGGTGACGCCGTGGTCGCGGGCACCAAGGTCGGCGGCCGTCACTACCTGAAGTTCACCCTGCTCAACCCCGAGACCACGGCCGGCGACATCGCCGCCGTGCTCGACCTGATCGCCGGCCACGCCGAGCAGTACCTGGGAGAATCCCTTGACCGCGTCGCTTCCTGAACCCGCCGTGAAGACCTACGACTTCATCGGCATCGGACTGGGACCCTTCAACCTCGGCCTCGCCTGCCTCACCGAGCCCATCGCCGAACTCGACGGGATCTTCCTGGACTCGAAGCCGAACTTCGAGTGGCACTCGGGGATGTTCCTCGACGGCGCCCACCTCCAGACCCCGTTCATGTCGGACCTGGTCACCCTCGCCGACCCGACCTCCCCGTACTCCTTCCTGAACTACCTGAAGGACTCGGGCCGTCTGTACTCGTTCTACATCCGCGAGAACTTCTACCCGCTGCGCGTCGAGTACGACGACTACTGCCGCTGGGCCGCGGGCCGACTGACCAACGTCCGCTTCGGCACCACGGTGACGGAGGTGACGTACGAGGACACGGACGAGGTCTACGCCGTGCGGACGGCCGCCGGCGACGTCCTGCGCGCCCGGCACCTCGTCCTCGGCACCGGGACTCCCCCGTACGTCCCGGAGGCGGTCCGGGACCTGGACGGCGACTGGATCCACAACTCCCGCTATCTGACGCACAAGCGGGAGCTGCAGCAGAAGGATTCGATCACCATCGTCGGCTCGGGGCAGTCGGCCGCCGAGATCTACCGGGACCTGCTCGGCGAGATCGACGTCCACGGCTACCGGCTGAACTGGGTGACGCGCTCCCCGCGTTTCTTCCCGCTCGAATACACCAAGCTCACGCTGGAGATGACGTCCCCGGAGTACGTCGACTACTTCCGCGCGCTGCCGGAGCCGACCCGCTACCGGCTGACGCAGGAGCAGAAGGGCCTCTACAAGGGCATCGACGGAGACCTCGTCGACGAGATCTTCGACCTGCTCTACCAGAAGAGTCTGGGCGGCCCGCTCCCCACCCGGCTGCTCACCAACTCCGCCCTGCACAGCGCCGGTCACCAGAACGGGACGTACACCCTCGGTCTGCGCCAGGAGGAGCAGGAGAAGGACTTCGAGCTGCACACCCAGGGCCTGGTCCTGGCCACCGGTTACCGGTACACCGAGCCGGAGTTCCTCGGGCCCGTCCGCGACCGGCTCCGCTACGACTCCCGGGGCAACTTCGACGTCGCCCGCAACTACGCGATCGACACCACCGGCCGGGGTGTCTTCCTGCAGAACGCGGCCGTCCACGCCCACAGCGTCACCTCACCCGACCTGGGCATGGGCCCGTACCGCAACGCGTACATCATCCGCGAGCTGCTCGGCACCGAGTACTACCCGGTCGAGAAGACCATCGCGTTCCAGGAGTTCGCCGTATGACCTTCACCTTCCGTCCCCTCGACCCGCTGCGGGACGCCGAGCTGCTGCACCGCTGGGTGACCCATCCCAAGGCGGCGTACTGGATGATGCAGGACGCCAGGCTCGAGGACGTCGAACGCGCCTACATGGAGGTCGCCGCCGACCCGCACCAGCAGGCCCTGCTCGGGCTGCGGGACGGCGAGCCCGTCTTCCTCATGGAGCGGTACGACCCCGCCCACCGTGAGCTGGTCGGCCTGTACGAGCCCGAGTCCGGGGACGTCGGCATGCACTTCCTGGTGCCGGCGACGGACACCCCGGTGCACGGCTTCACCAGGGCCGTGATCACCGCCGTGATGGCGCACCTCTTCGAGGACCCGGCCACCCGCCGCGTCGTCGTCGAACCGGACGTGTCCAACACGGCCGTGCACGCCCTCAACGAGGCCGTCGGTTTCGTCCCCCACGGCGAGATCGACAAGCCGGAGAAGCGCGCGCTTCTGAGTTTCTGTACGCGAGAGCAGTTCGCCGACAGCCGAGGCGGCCGGAGCCTGGCTGCCCGAGGAGTATCCGTATGACCCTGTCCGATGCCGTGGCGCATCTGTCCCCCCACCACTGGGCCCGGGCCAACCGCCTGCTGATCCGCAAGGCCCTCGCCGAGTTCGCCCACGAGCGGCTCATCACGCCGGAGGCCACCGCCGACGGCCGCTTCGAGGTCCGCAGCGATGACGGTACGACCCGCTACGGGTTCACCGCGGTCCGGCGCGCCCTCGACCACTGGCAGGTCGACGCCGACTCGATCACCCGTCACCGGGACGGCGTCGACCTCCCTCTGGCCGCCCTGGACTTCTTCGTCGAGCTGAAGGGGTCCCTCGGCCTGAGCGACGAGATCCTCCCGGTCTACCTGGAGGAGATCTCCTCCACCCTGGCCGGCACCTGCTACAAGCTCACCAAGGCGAAGGCACCGGTCGCCGAGCTGGTGGACGCCGGCTTCCAGGCCATCGAGACCGGGATGACCGAGGGCCACCCCTGCTTCGTCGCCAACAACGGCCGGCTCGGCTTCGGCGTCCACGAGTACCTGGCGTACGCCCCCGAGACGGCGAGCCCGGTCCGCCTGGTCTGGCTGGCCGCGCACCGCTCACGGGCGGCGTTCACGGCGGGCGTGGGCATCGCGTACGAGACCTTCCTGCGGGACGAGCTGGGCACGGCGACGGTCGACCGCTTCCACGCCGTCCTCACCGACCTCGAACTGGACCCCGCCGACTACCTCTTCATCCCGGTCCACCCCTGGCAGTGGTGGAACAAGCTCACCGTCACCTTCGCCGCCGAGATCGCGCGGCGGAACCTGGTGTGCCTCGGCGAGGGCGACGACGAGTACCTGGCCCAGCAGTCGATCCGGACCTTCTTCAACAGCTCCGCCCCCGAGAAGCACTACGTCAAGACGGCCCTCTCCGTCCTCAACATGGGCTTCATGCGCGGCCTGTCGGCGGCGTACATGGAAGCGACCCCGGCGATCAACGACTGGCTCGCCGGCCTCATCGACAACGACCCGGTCCTGAAGTCCACCGGCCTGTCGATCATCCGCGAGCGCGCGGCCGTCGGCTACCGGCACCTGGAGTACGAGGCAGCCACCGACAAGCACTCCCCGTACCGCAAGATGCTGGCCGCGCTGTGGCGCGAGAGCCCGGTGGCGTCCCTCCAGGAGGGCGAGTCCCTGGCGACGATGGCCTCCCTGGTCCACGTCGACCACGAGGGCAAGGGCTTCGCGGCGGCCCTGATCGAGCGCTCGGGCCTGCTCCCGACGGAGTGGCTGCGCCGCTACCTGAAGGCGTACCTCACCCCGCTCCTGCACAGCTTCTACGCCTACGACCTGGTCTTCATGCCGCACGGCGAGAACGTCATCCTCGTCCTGAAGGACGGCGTCGTCGAGCGGGCGATCTACAAGGACATCGCCGAGGAGATCGCGGTCATGGACCCGGACGCGGTGCTCCCGCCGACGGTCGAACGCCTCCGCGTGGACGTCCCCGAGGACAAGAAGCTCCTGTCGATCTTCACGGACGTCTTCGACTGCTTCTTCCGCTTCCTGGCGGCGAACCTCGCGGAGGAGGGCGTCCTGGCCGAGGAGGAGTTCTGGCGCACGGTGGCCGAGTGCGTCCGCGACTACCAGCACGCGATGCCCGAACTCGCGGACAAGTTCGCCCAGTACGACATGTTCGCCCGCGAGTTCGCGCTGTCCTGCCTCAACCGCCTCCAGCTCCGCGACAACAGGCAGATGGTCGACCTCGCGGACCCGGCGGGCGCGCTCCAACTGGTCGGCACGCTGAAGAACCCCATCGCGGACCTGTAGCCCCGGCGGTCCCCTGAGCAGACGGGCACCTCGGAGTACGGTCCTCCGAGGTGCCCGTCGTTTCACGGCGGATCGTTCAGCCGCCTGAAAGGCGGCCGGTGTCGCCCCTGAAAAGCACGGGGCGCAGCC
>NZ_JBHVDD010000106.1:0-29602 GCF_042802995.1 Streptomyces sp. NPDC057438 | reverse complement strand
GCCGTGTCGGCCGCCGCACCGCCGGTTGTTCCTCAGGAGCTGGTCGCCGCCACCTTTTTCCGCAGCGCGACCCTGATCTCCTTGCCGTCCTTGCCCTTGATCATCGTCACCGAGGGGTGGAGTGCGTGACGGGCAACGCCCGCAGGGCCTTCTGGTCCGCGACCCGGGCCTCGTAGTACTCCCGGTTCGCCGACACCGTGTTGGGCCGCAGCGCCGGGATCGACCGCTTGGCGACCGGCCGGTCGATGACGTCGTTGCCCGGCTGGTACTCGCTGCCGTCCTCGGGCAGCAGCGTGCGCGGCCGGTTGATGGCGTACACACCAAGGAGCGTGCCACCGGCCTTCTCACCCACGCCGGGCGCTGAGCAGGTGCGAACGGACACTGGGGAATGACAAAGATCCCGCGCGATCATCATGATCGCCGGGATCTCGTCAACCACTCCCGAGCGAACTCAAGAACGATTGTGCGTGGACCTGTGGGGATTTGAACCCCAGACCCCCTCGATGCGAACGAGGTGCGCTACCAGACTGCGCCACAGGCCCTTGCAACGAGTGAAACTCTAGCATCCCGATCGCGGTGCTCGGAAATCCGTATGCGGGACGCCGCGGGGCGGCCTGCGACCGGTTCCCGGCTGGTCAGCGCCAGTGGGCGATCCGGGGCCGTGAGATCACTCGTTGGCCGCTCGGGGACGGTCGCCGTCCTCGTACTGGTCGAAGAGGGGTGTGCGCCCCCGCTCGCGGGAGCGGCGCGCGGACGCGGCCCGGCGCGCGTCGCAGCGGCCGCCGTCGGGAGCGTCACCGGCCTCGCCCGCACCGGCGTCCGCCGCCCCCTGCTCCGCGCCGTGTTCCGCCTCCGGCTCGCGCCCGGAGGCGGGCGCCGAGTGGGACGCAGTGCCCGGGGAGCCGTGCGGGTCGGCCGCGCTGGAGCGTGCGGAACTCCAGGCGTCCGGGGCGCCGAGGTCCACCCCGGAGGTGGCCCGGGGTGCGACGGGCGCGGTGACGTAGGTGGGGAGCGGCACGGGGACCGGGTCCCAGCTGTCGCCCTGGCCGGGCCGCCGCTGGCGCTCCCGCTGCTGGTCGACCCACTCGGCGTGGTCGGTCTGCTCGACGAGCGCGCGGCGGTCGGCCGCGAGCGCGGTCAGCTCGGCCCGGTTCTCCTCGCTCTCGGGTCCGTCCTCCGACTCGTCGGCGTCCACCGGGTCCGGCGCGGGGCGTCGCCGCTGAGGCTGCCGCTCCCGCAGTCGCTGGGCCGCCACCTCCGCCTGCCGGCGGTCCATCGTGTACGCGAAGCGCTTCAGTTCCTGGCGGCGCAGATGCGCGATGTACACGCTGAGCAGGACCGCGGGGACGGCCGGCGCCCACAGGAAGGCGAGTCCGCCGACCGCCGCGACGACCGCGCCGAGGGTGAACGCGAGGAAGAGGAGCACCGTCGTACGCCGTCGGCGCGCGAGCACCTTCGAGCGCTGGGCGCGCGCTTTGGCCTCCGCCGAGGTGCCCCGGCGTGCGCCCGCCGTCTGCTTGTCCGGGCGCTTCGTGCGCGCGGGGGCGGACGGGTGGGCCGCCTGCTGCTTCGCGGCCGGCGTGCCCGGCTGCTTGGCCTGTGGCGCGCCGCCCTGCTGGGGCAGCGGCTTCGACGGGGCCGGCGCGTTCGCCTGCGCGGCCGGTTTCCCCGGCTGCTGCTGCCGGCCCTGCGGCTCCGGTTCACCCCGCTCCACCGGCAGTTGGGCCTTCGTGTGCTCCCGATGCGGGGGCATGGCGAAGGCCCGGACGTCCACCGAGTCGGTGACGCCGTCCGGTTCGGCGCTGGGCTCCCCCTCGTCGGTGGAGCGCGCCTGCAGGTCCTTGGCGTATCGGCGCTCCATCCCCGCCCGGCCGGAAAGCAGCCGGATGGCGGTGCTGAAGCGTTCCGTCGGACGGGCTTCGTTCAGCTCGTCCTGCCTACGGAGCCACATCGGCACCAAGTAGGCGGCCCAGGCCCCGACGATGACTGCGTAGATGAGGCCGCTGCTGCTCACGACTCACACGGTAGAGGGGTTTGCGTGAGGCCATCCGCCAATTGAGCCGGTGTGTCGCACGATCCGGCTGATATTTCGAGCTTTTTTTGTGACCGATCCGATCAGCGGGCCGCCGAGAGCGCGAAATTAACGTGCCGAGAACGCCCCAAGAACGTGCCGACTCGTTCAAGTCGATCGTCAGCCGATCACCGTCCGGGCACCTTTTTCGAACACGTATTTCATTTATGGGGGCGGACCCGGCTTACCGGCGTCGGAACCGGCGCTGCGCGCGTTCCGCGCCCGTTCGCGCTGCCAGCGCCCGAGGAGCCCCTCGGGGACCTCCTCCGCGGTGAGCGCGAAGACGAGATGGTCACGCCAGGCCCCGTCAATGTGAAGATATCGTGGACGAAGACCTTCCTCGCGGAATCCGAGTTTCTCCACCACCCGTCGGCTGGGCCGATTCTCGGGGCGAATGCAGACCTCGATGCGGTGCAGTCCGACGGTCCGGAAGCAGTGGTCCACGACGAGCGCCACCGCCGTCGGCATCACCCCGCGCCCGGCCACCGACTCGTCCACCCAGTAGCCGACATGGCCGGAGCACATGGAGCCCCAGGTGATCCCGGCGACCGTCAACTGGCCCACCAGCCGCCCCTGGTACTCGATCACGAACGGCAGCATCCGGCCCGCGTTGGCCTCCGCCCGCAGATGGCGGACCATTTGACGGTAGGTCGGCCGGTGGGCGATGGGTCCGCTGGGCGTGGGCGGCGGGATGGTCGCCTCCCAGGGCCGCAGCCAGTCCCGGTTGCGCCGGTTCACCTCGCGCCAGGCCCGCTGGTCACGCATCTTTATGGGCCGGAGGACGACCTCGCCGTCGACCAGCGCCACGGGCCAGGATGGAGTGTTCAGCTCGCACCCCCGTGGCCGGATCCCGGGTGGTCCCCGCCGCGGAGCTGGTCGACGGCGTGGGTGAGCAGGGGTTCCAGTACGGCCAGGCCGTCCCGGACGCCGCCGGTCGAGCCCGGCAGGTTGACGATCAGGGTCCGGCCCGCGACGCCCGCGAGCCCCCGGGAGAGCGCCGCCGTCGGCACCTTGTCCCGGCCGTACGCCCTGATGGCCTCGGGAATGCCGGGCACCTCGTGGTCGAGGACCGCGCGGGTGGCCTCGGGGGTGCGGTCGGTGGGCGAGATCCCGGTGCCGCCGGTCGTCACGATCACGTCGTACCCGGCGGCGACCCCGGCCCGCAGCGCGGCCTCCACGGGGTCGCCGTCGGGCACGACCCGGGGGCCGTCGACGGCGAACCCGAACCTCCGCAGCCCCTCGGCGATCAGGGGTCCGCCCCGGTCCTCGTAGACCCCGGCGGCGGCGCGGTTGGAGGCGGTCACGACCAGGGCGCGGTGGGGCGCTCTCCCGGTGTCCTCGCCGGGCGGCGTCATGTCCGGTTCCAGTCGCCCGACTTGCCGCCCGTCTTCTCCTCGACGCGAACGTCCGTGATGACCGCGCCCTTGTCGACCGCCTTGACCATGTCGATCACGGTGAGGGCGGCGACGGAGACCGCGGTGAGGGCCTCCATCTCGACGCCCGTTCGGTCGGTGGTCTTCACCGTGGCGTGGATCTCGACGGCGTCGTCCGCGACCGACAGGTCGACCTTGACGCCCGACACCGCGAGCGGGTGGCAGAGCGGGATCAGGTCCGGCGTGCGTTTGGCGCCCATGATCCCGGCGATGCGCGCGGTGGCGAGGGCGTCCCCCTTGGGCACCCCCTCGCCGCGCAGCAGTTCGACCACTTTCGGCGAGACCAGGACCCGGCCGCTGGCGCGGGCGGTGCGCGCGGTCACGTCCTTCCCGGAGACGTCGACCATGCGGGCGGCGCCCGCGTCGTCGAGGTGGGTCAGTCGGTCCTGCGGCGTACTCATGGTGGTGTGACGCTCCCGGTCGGGGCCCGTCGCGGTGCGGCGCGCGCTCGGTTGTGCGCGACACGGTACGCCACCCCCGACGGTTCAGCCGAGCAGGACGACCTCGACCTCCGCGGCGGGCTCGACCGACTCGGTGTCCTCGGGGATCACGATCAGCGCGTCGGCGTGCGCGAGGGCCGCCACGAGGTGCGATCCGGCACCGCCGACGGGCGTGACCTCGCCGTCGGCGTACGTTCCGCGCAGATACTGCCGGCGTCCCGCGGGCGAGGTCAGCGCCTTGGGAGCGCGGAGGGTGGCCGTGGTGGTCGGCCGGTGGACGTCGGGCAGGCCCATCAGGGTGCGGATGGCGGGCCGGACGAAGATCTCGAAGGAGACGTACGACGACACCGGATTGCCGGGCAGTGCGAGCAGCGGGGTGTGGTCGGGGCCGATGGTGCCGAAGCCCTGGGGTTTGCCGGGCTGCATGGCGAGCTTGCGGAAGTCGATGCCGGAGCCCTCCTCGTCCTCGTCGCCGACGGACTCCAGGGCCTCCTTGACGACGTCGTAGGCTCCCACGCTGACCCCGCCGGTGGTGACGACCAGGTCGGCGCGGACGAGCTGGTCCTCGATGGTGGAGCGGAGGGTCTCGGCGTCGTCCGCGACGGCGCCGACGCGGTAGGCGATGGCACCCGCGTCCCGGGCGGCGGCGGTGAGGGCGAAGCTGTTGGAGTCGTGGATCTGGCCGGCGGCCGGGGTCTCGCCCGGGGGGACCAGTTCGCTGCCGGTGGAGAGCACGACCACGCGCGGGCGCGGGTGGACGCGTACCGAGGCGTACCCGATGGCGGCCAGCAGCCCGAGCTGCGGCGGACCGAGGATCGTCCCCGCGGCCAGGGCGCGTTCACCGGCCTTCACGTCGCTGCCCTGCGCGCGTACGTGCGCGCGTGCCTCGGCGGCGCGGTGCACGGCGACCTGGCCGGTGGCGCCCTCGGGGTTCGCGCTGCGGGCGCGCATCCCGGAGACGGGTCCCTCGCCGAGGCCGCCGTCGGTCCACTCCACCGGGACGACCGCCTCCGCGCCGGGCGGCAGCGGGGCGCCGGTCATGATGCGGGCGGCCTCGCCGGGCCCGACCCGGGGCGCCTCGGCCTGGCCCGCCGCGACGTCCCCGATCACCGTGAGCACGGCCGGGAACTCCTCGCTCGCGCCCGCGATGTCCGCGACCCGTACCGCGTACCCGTCCATCGAGCTGTTGTCGAACGGCGGCAGTGAGACCGGCACCGTGACGTCGTCGACCAGGACGCAGCCCTGGGCGTCGAGGAGTTGCAGCTCGATGGGTTCCAGGGGGCGGACGGTGGCGAGGATGTCCTCCAGGTGCTCGGTCACCGACCAGAGGTGGTCCGGGTCGGCGGTGCGGGTCGCGGCGGTGCTCACTGTGGCTGCATCTCCTCGGCTACGTAACTGCGAAGCCAGGTCCGGAACTCCGGGCCCAGGTCCTCACGTTCGCATGCGAGTCTGACAATGGCACGCAGGTAGTCGCCACGGTCACCGGTGTCATAGCGGCGGCCCTTGAAGACGACGCCGTGCACGGGGCCGCCGACCTTCTCGTCCGCGGCGAGCTGCTGGAGGGCGTCGGTGAGCTGGATCTCGCCGCCGCGGCCGGGTTCGGTGCGGCTCAGCACGTCGAAGATCTGCGGGGCGAGGACGTACCGGCCGATGATCGCGTAGTTGGACGGGGCGTCGGCGGCATCCGGCTTCTCGACCATGCCCGTGATCTTGACCACGTCGCCGTCGTCCGTGGCCTCGACGGCGGCGCAGCCGTAGAGGTGGATCTGCTCCGGCGCGACCTCCATGAGCGCGATGACGCTGCCGCCGTTCTCCTCCTGGACCTCGACCATGCGCTTCAGGAGCGGGTCGCGGGGGTCGATCAGGTCGTCGCCGAGGAGGACCGCGAAGGGTTCGTCGCCCACGTGCGGGGCGGCGCACAGAACGGCGTGGCCGAGGCCCCTGGGGTCGCCCTGGCGGACGTAGTGCATGGTCGCGAGGTCGCTGGACTCCTGGACCTTGGCGAGCCGGTGGGCGTCGCCCTTCTTCTGGAGGGCCGACTCCAGCTCGTAGTTGCGGTCGAAGTGGTCCTCAAGGGGCCGCTTGTTCCGGCCGGTGATCATCAGGACGTCGTCGAGCCCCGCCGACGCGGCCTCCTCCACCACGTACTGGATCGCCGGTTTGTCGACCACCGGCAGCATCTCCTTGGGAGTCGCCTTGGTGGCCGGCAGGAACCGGGTTCCCAGACCCGCGGCGGGGATGACAGCCTTGCTGATCCTGGGGTTCGCCTCACTCATGGGCGGAACCATATCCGGTGCCTTTGTGGGGAATCTGTGGCTCCGATGAATTCGTTCTCATATAAGCCGATTACGAACAATACTGGAGCTACCTGTGAGCCGGATGGGACCTGAACCGGAGCTTTCCAAGCGAATGTTGCGACGAGAGCTCCTCCTGGTGAGGAACGGGTTGACACCTGATGACGTCCGGAACACGACGGGCACCCTTGCGGAACGGGCCCTCGGTCTGCCCGAGCTGGCGCACGCGCGCACGGTCGCGGCGTACGTCGCCGTGGGGAGTGAACCGGGCACGCTCGCGCTCCTCGACGCGCTCCGCGCCCGGGGCGTGCGCGTCCTGCTGCCGGCGCTGCTCCCCGACAACGACCTCGACTGGGGCGTCTACGAGGGAGAGTCCTCGCTCGCGCGGGTACGGCACGGGGGCGGACGCATGGAGCTCCTCGAACCGGCCGGGGAGCGCCTCGGCCCGGAGGCCGTGACCACCGCCGACGCCGTGCTGCTGCCGGGCCTGGCGGTCGACGCGCGCGGGATGCGCCTGGGCCGGGGCGGCGGCTCCTACGACCGCGTCCTGGCCCGGCTGGAACGCGCGGGAGCCGACCCCGCGCTGGTGGTGCTCCTGTACGACACGGAGGTCGTGGAGCGGGTGCCCGAGGAGCCGCACGACCGCCCGGTGCACGCGGTGGTGACCCCGGCGGGGGTACGACGGTTCCGGTGACCCACGCGGACGCGAAAGCGGCCCTCCACGCGCGCGTGGAGGGCCGCTTTCCGTTGTTCAGGACGGCGTCACGGTTTCAGCAGCAGTGTGTCGCTCGTGCCGCGTTCGACGGCCTTGTCCGAGAACGACCAGGTCAGCAGCTGGCCCTTGGCCCACTTGTCGGTCTGGTCGGTGTAGTGCGCGTTGTACGCGTGCCCGGAGGCGCCGGTGAGGTTGATCCACTTGGACTTGTCGAGGTCCCCGAGGTTCACCACCATGCGCATCGAGGGCACCCAGACCACCTCGTAGCCGCCCGCCGCGTTCCAGCCGGTGGCGTTGACCGTGGCCTCGCCGCCGCCGAGCTTCCAGGGGCCGCGGTTGAGCATGTACTTGAGGAAACCGGGGCCCGCGGTGCCGAGGGTCTGGTTCTTCAGGAACAGCCGGTGCAGCCGGCCCCAGCTCCAGGTGTCGATGTCCTTGCCGAGCTTGGCGGTCAGCTCCCAGCGGGCATCCCGCATGGCCCGGTTGAACAGCTCGTCGCGGGTGTCGACGGCGCCCAGGGTGCGGGTCTTCGGCGCGGACCACCAGGCGTTGTCCTGGTCGTCGATGATCCGGCGGACCACCTCGAACCAGCGGTCGCCGCCGTCGGGCTGTGCCTGATCCGCGTCGCGCCTGCCGCACTCGCGCACCCGGCGGTCCTCGTCGGCGGGTCCGGTGGCGTCGACCGGCTCCACCGACAGGCACTGGCCCTCGACACGCAGTTCCTTGGGCAGCTTGTTGCCGAAGGCGAGCTTGAGGATGTTGCGCCAGACCGAGTTGAAGTACGCGGCGGCCGCCGAGTCGGCGTCCTGCGTGTAGTCCCAGCCCTCAAGGAGCTTCTGTGCCTCGCGGATGTGCGGGTCGTTCACGTCGATCTTGAGCAGCAGCGGCACCAGCAGCTTGGCGATCTCGCTGCTGTTGTCCATCTGCATCTGCCGCATGTCGTCGGTGGAGATCTTGCCGCCACCCTTGATCTTCGACTCGATGAGACTGGTGATCCGCTGCGCGCGCGTGCCGTAGCCCCAGTCGGTGGTGAGCGTGTACGGGTACTTCTTGCCGACGACGGCCTGGTTGGCGGTGACGATGTAGCCGCGCTCGGGGTCGAACTCCCAGGGCAGTTCGTCCTGGTCGATGTAGCCGGTCCAGCGGTACCTGGCGTCCCAGCCGGGCGCGGGGATCGAGCCGTCGCCGCGGCCCCGGGTGGGGATCTTGCCGGGCAGCTGGTAGCCGATGTGGCCCTCGGTGTCGGCGTAGATCAGGTTCTGCGAGGGGACGTCGAACAGGGTGGCGGCCTTGCGGAAGTCCTCCCAGCCCTTCGCCTTGTTCATGGCGAAGACGGCGTCCATGGAGGTGCCGGGGTCGAGCGCGGTCCAGCGCAGGGCGATGCCGTAGCCGTCGCCGCGGTCGGGGGCGTCCTGGTCCACGGTGGCCTTCTTGCCGACCTGGACCAGTTCGTTGCTGCGGTCCGAGAGCAGCGGGCTGCCGTCCTTGGTGAGCCGGACGACGATCTTCTTCGACTCGCCGCCGGCGACCTCGATGGTCTCCTCACGGGTGTCGAAGGGCAGGACCTTGCTGCCGTACTGGTAGCCGTCGCCGGTGAGCTTCTCCAGGTACAGGTCGGTGACGTCGACGCCGGAGTTGGTCATGCCCCAGGCGATGTCCGCGTTGTGACCGATGACCACGCCGGGCATCCCCGCGAAGGTGTAGCCGGAGACGTCGTACTGGCACTTGGCGGAGACGGCCTTGCAGTGCAGGCCCATCTGGTACCAGACCGAGGGCAGCGACGCCGACAGGTGGGGGTCGTTGGCGAGGAGCGGCTTGCCGGTGATGGTGTGGTCGCCGGAGACGACCCAGGAGTTGGATCCGATGCCGTTGCCGTTCACGCCGACGGCCTCGGGCAGGTCCTCCAGGACGTTGTAGAGACCGTCCAACTGGGTCTGGAGGGCTCCGGAGTCCGTGGACGTACCCGCGGCGGTGCCGGTGCCCGTTCCCGTGCCGCCGGTGCCCTGCGTGGAGCCTGCGGTGCCCTGACCGGCGCCGGTGCCGGTCCCGGTGCCGCCGGTGCCCTGCGTGGAGCCGTCGGCGTTCTGCGGGGAGCCCGACCCGTCCGACCAGGTCTTGGTCAGCTCGTCGTACTGGCCCTCCCGCACGATCGTCCCGTTGCGGTCGTACGGGTACTGCGGGTACAGGTCGGCGATCTGCTTCGGGCCGAGGCGGCTGGTCATCAGGGCGCGGTCGATCTCGTCCTGCATGTTGCCGCGCAGGTCCCAGGCCATCGCCTTCAGCCAGGCGACCGAGTCGACCGGGGTCCACTCCTCGGGCTTGTAGTCGTTCTCGAAGCCGAGGGCCGCGTACTCCAGCGAGATGTCGGCGCCGTCCTTGCCCGCGAGGTAGGCGTTGACCCCCTTGGCGTACGCGTCGAGGTACTTCCTCGTCTCGGCCGAGAGCGTCTTCTCGTACTCCTCCTCGGCGATGCGGTGCCAGCCGAGGGTGCGCAGGAACTCGTCGGTGTCGACCTGGCTCTCGCCGAACATCTCCGAGAGGCGGCCGGCCGTCATGTGGCGGCGCACGTCCATCTCGTAGAACCGGTCCTGCGCCTGGACGTAGCCCTGCGCCATGAACAGGTCCTCGTCGGAGGAGGCGTAGATCTGCGGGATTCCGTGGCCGTCACGCTTGACGTCGACCGGCCCCGACAGACCGTCCAGGGTTATCGAACCCTTGGTCTGGGGGAAGGAGGCGCGCACGGTGGAGACGGACCAGAACGCCCCGTAGCCGACGCCACCGATGATGGCCAGAACCAGGACGATCAGGAGAAGACGGACTTTGCGTCCCTTCTTCCTGCCGGACTTGCCGGACTGCTGGCCGGAGGAGGCGGGATTGTCGGTGGGCATCGCTGTCCTTGCTGTCCTAACACGAGCGGCAGGTCGGGCTGTGCTTTGTACTGAACGCTGGAGCAACCATAGGCGCAGGGCCCGGCACGACTTGACGCGGAGTCGGGAACTGGCGCGGACGGCTGTTCGATCTTGCCCTCGCGAGCGTCAAGAAATCGTCAAGAGTTAGGTAAGGTAACGAAGTACTTGCACTGACGTAACCGCAATCGCACGGTTTCCGTGATCGGCTCGGCATGCCCACGCGCGCGTGCCCCGCATCCAGTGCTCGGCATCCCCATCCGGAACCACGTGCGGTTCGGCGAGAAAGGTACGGCCCTCTGACTGTCCACGGTCTCAACCAGCTCCTGCTCGTCTGCTCGCTCGTCCTGTTGGTCGCGGTCGCCGCGGTCCGGATCTCGTCACGCAGCGGGCTCCCCAGCCTGCTCGTCTACCTGGGCATCGGCATCGCCATGGGCCAGGACGGCATCGGCGACATCCACTTCGACAACGCCGAACTGACCCAGGTCATCGGCTACGCGGCCCTCGTCGTGATCCTCGCGGAGGGCGGCCTCGGCACGAAGTGGAAGGAGATCAAACCGGCCCTGCCGGCCGCCACCTCACTGGCGCTGGCCGGGGTCGCGGTGAGCGTCGGCGTCACGGCCGCGGGGGCGCACTATCTGATCGGGCTGGAGTGGCGGCAGTCACTCATCATCGGGGCGGTCGTGTCCTCCACGGACGCGGCGGCCGTCTTCTCCGTGCTGCGCAAGATCCCCCTCCCCTCGCGCGTGACGGGCACCCTGGAGGCCGAGTCCGGCTTCAACGACGCCCCCGTCGTCATCCTCGTCGCCGCGCTCTCCATGACCGGACCGGTCGAACACTGGTACGTGCTCATCGGCGAGATAACGCTGGAACTGGCGATCGGCGCCGCGATCGGCCTCGCGGTGGGCTGGCTGGGCTCCTGGGCCCTGCGGCACGTGGCACTGCCCGCCTCCGGCCTCTACCCGATCGCCGTCATGGCCATCGCCGTCACCGCCTACGCGGCCGGCGCCATGGCCCACGGCAGCGGCTTCCTCGCCGTCTACCTGGCCTCCGTCGTCCTCGGCAACGCCAAGCTGCCGCACTGGCCGGCCACCCGCGGCTTCGCGGAGGGCGTCGGCTGGATCGCCCAGATCGGCATGTTCGTCCTGCTCGGTCTGCTCGTCACCCCGCACGAGATGGGCGACGACATCTGGCCCGCGCTCGTCATCGGCCTGGTGCTGACCATGGTGGCGCGACCGCTGAGCGTCGTCGTCGCGCTGACGCCGTTCCGGGTCCCGTGGCGCGAGCAGACCCTGCTGTCGTGGGCCGGCCTGCGCGGCGCGGTGCCCATCATCCTGGCGACGATCCCCATGGTGAGCGGGATCGAGGGCAGCCGCCGGATCTTCAACATCGTCTTCGTGCTGGTCGTGGTCTACACCCTCGTCCAGGGGCCGACACTGCCCTGGCTGGCCCGCAAGCTGCGGCTGGGCGACTCCGGCGAGGCCGCCGCCGACCTCGGCATCGAGTCGGCACCACTGGAGCGGCTGCGCGGCCACCTGCTGTCCGTCGCCATCCCCGAGAAGTCCCGGATGCACGGCGTCGAGGTCAACGAGCTGCGGCTCCCCCCGGGCGCCGCCGTCACCCTCGTCGTCCGCGACGGCACCTCCTTCGTGCCCCTGCCGACCACGGTGCTGCGGCGCGGCGACGAACTGCTCGTCGTCGCCACGGACCCGGTCCGCGACCAGGCCGAACGCCGCCTCCGGGCCGTCGGCCAGGGCGGCAAGCTGGCCTACTGGCTCGGGACCGGGAACGGGAACGGGGACGCGAACGGTGGCGGGAAGGCCGGCGGGAGCGGTGGCGGCAAGGGCGGCGGGAGCGGTGGCGGCAAGGGCGGGACAGGGCGTTAAGGGCAAGTTTCGCGCTGTTCACACCCTCCGGAATCGGGGGCGCGGCCGTCCAGGGTGCTCGTTTTCACAGGCGACAGGGCCGATCATCCCTGTACGATGAAGGCGCACTTGATCGGACCAACTCTGCCTGACGCAGAGCTGGCGCGACCGTATGGCGGCCGGGACGCCCCTCGCAGTGGGCCCCGGCATCTACCGCAGTAGCGCAAGAGGACAGCTCTCGGCGCCCCCCGCACGGGCGCGCTACCAGGCGGCGGAAAGGCACGGCCGTGGCATCCACGGTCACCTCGAACACCTCACGCACCCCTCGCACCTCGAAGACGTCCCGCCCGGGATACGGGCAGCTGCTGCGCACCCCGCGCGCGTGGACGTTCCTCCTCCCCGGCTTCGCGGCCCGCCAGCCGTTCGCCATGCTGACCCTCTCCATCGTGCTGCTGGTCCAGCACACCACCGGCTCGTACGGGGCGGCGGGCGCCGTGGCCGCCGCCACCGGTGTCTCCATGGCGCTGTTCGCCCCCTACAGCGGCCGTCTCGCCGACCGGCACGGGCAGCGGGCCGTCCTGATCCCCGGCGTCCTCGTCCACGGCGCCGCCGGCCTCAGCCTGACGGCTCTGGCCCTGATGGACGCCCCCCTGTGGGCGCTGTTCGTCGCCGCCGTACCGACCGGCGCGTCGGTGCCGCAGGTCGGCCCGATGGTGCGGGCCCGCTGGGGCGTCAAGCTCCAGGGCACGCCCCTGATGAGCACCGCAGCCGCCTTCGAGTCCGTCACCGACGAGCTGACCTTCGTGCTCGGCCCGCTGCTCGCGACCGCGCTCTGCACCGCCGTGCACCCGGCCGCCGGCCTGTTCACGGAGGCCGGGCTCACCCTCGTCGGCGGTCTGCTGTTCGCCGCGCAGCGCGGCACCCAGCCCAAGGTCGTCCCGATGGCGCACGCGTGCGCGGAGCGCGTCTCCGCCCTGTCCGTCCCCGGCGTGCGCGTCCTGGTCGTCACTTTCCTGGGCATCGGCTCCGTCTTCGGCGGCATGCAGGTCTCGCTCGCCGCCTTCTCCGAGTCGATCGGCGAGCCCGGCCTGAACGGCGTCCTGTACGGCGTCTTCGCCGCCGGCAACATGCTCTCCGGCATCGTCTGCGGCGCGATCGCCTGGAAGGCGGCCCCGCAGCGGCGCCTGATCGTCGGCTACGCGGCCCTCGCGCTGGCCGCCTCGGCCCTGTGGACCGCCGACTCGGTGCTCGTCCTCGCCGCGCTCGGCCTGCTGGTCGGCATGTGCATCGCCCCCGCCCTGATCACCGGCTACACGCTGGTCGACTCGCTGGTCCCGTCCGGTGCCCGCACGGAGGCCTTCACCTGGCTCACCGGCGCGGTCGCGCTCGGCCAGGCGGCCGCCGTCACGGCCGCCGGACAGCTGGAGGACCGGCTGTGGACCGGCGCCGGATTCCTGGTGCCCGCGGCCGGTACCGCGCTGGCCCTGGCGACCCTGTTCACGCTGCGTACGAGGCTGGTGGGCACCCCCCGGAGCCGTACCGTCGCGCGTGTCGTCGGTCACCGAGTGCCGGTGACAGTGGACTGATCCCGGGGGAATAGGTCACTATGGACCGTCGTTAGCACTCATCGAGTGAGAGTGCCAGGAGGAAGACCAGTGCCGACGTACCAGTACCAGTGCACCGAATGCGGTGAGGGCCTCGAAGCGGTGCAGAAGTTCACCGACGACGCCCTGACCGAGTGCCCCGCCTGCAACGGCCGCCTCAAGAAGGTGTTCTCCGCGGTCGGCATCGTCTTCAAGGGCTCCGGTTTCTACCGGAACGACAGCCGCGGCTCCTCGTCGAGCAGCAGCCCCGCGACGTCGAAGTCGGACACGAAGTCGTCCTCGGACGCCAAGTCCGGGTCGTCCTCGTCGTCGTCCGGTTCGTCGTCCTCGGACTCGAAGTCGACGTCGTCGTCCGCGGGCTCTTCCTCCACCAGCAGCACCTCGGCGGCCTAGCACGTCAGCCCGGGACCCCGCCGTCACAGGACGGCGGGGTCTTCGGCGTGTCCCGGCCCGGTTAGGGTGCGGGCATGGCGAACACGGAGCAGGTGGCGGACGGGGCGGGGCCGGCGGGCGGGACGAGCGCGGCCGGCGGCGCGGCTGACGGTCCGGCGGCGCGCACGACGTTCGGCGCGCCGGAGAGCAGGGCGGTCGGCGCGGCGGAGAGCACGGCGGTCGGCGGGGCGGAGAGCAGGAAGGTCGGCGTGCCGGAGAGCAGGGCGGTCGGGGCGGCGGACGGCACCGCGGCAACGGATTTGGCGGAGATCGGCGTCATCGGGGGGTCGGGCTTCTACTCCTTCCTCGACGACGTGACCGAGATACAGGTGGACACCCCCTACGGGCCCCCCAGCGACTCCCTCTTCCTCGGCGAGATCGCCGGACGCCGCGTCGCCTTCCTGCCGCGCCACGGCCGTGGGCACCATCTTCCACCGCACCGCATCAACTACCGGGCCAACCTGTGGGCGCTGCGTTCCGTGGGGGCACGCCAGGTGCTCGGCCCGTGCGCGGTGGGCGGTCTGCGACCGGAGTACGGACCGGGCACGCTCCTCGTCCCGGACCAGCTGGTGGACCGCACCAAGTCCCGCACCCAGACCTACTTCGACGGCCTTCCGCTGCCGGGCGGGGCCGTCCCGAACGTAGTCCATGTCTCCCTCGCCGACCCCTACTGCCCCGTGGGCCGCGAGGCCGCCCTCGCGGCGGCGCGCGGCCGGGACTGGGAACCGGTGGACGGCGGCACCCTGGTGGTCGTCGAAGGTCCCCGTTTCTCCACCCGCGCCGAGTCCCTGTGGCACCAGGCGCAGGGCTGGTCCGTCGTCGGAATGACCGGCCACCCCGAGGCGGTCCTCGCCCGCGAACTGGAACTCTGCTACTCCACCCTCACCCTGGTCACCGACCTCGACGCCGGCGCCGAGACCGGCGAGGGCGTCTCGCACGAGGAGGTCCTGCGGGTCTTCGCCGCGAACGTCGACCGGTTGCGGGGCGTCCTCTTCGACGCGGTCGCCGCGCTGCCGCCGAACGACGGTCGCGACTGTCTGTGCGCTACGGCGCTCGGCGGGATGGACCCGGGGTTCGAGCTGCCCTGACGCCGCCGTGACGGAGGGCGCCCGATGCGGCGACCCGGCGGAACTCCTCGTTCGGGTGGTGGGGTTATCCCCAGTCGGCCGGTGGTCCACAGGCTTCGGCGGGCTTCGCCGCCGAGCCTCATCGTGGGACCGCGAGCCGATCTCACACAGCAGGTGGTGGTCCCCATGTCCCGTCCCTCGCACGAGCAGTCGCCCCGGCCCCCTCACGGGTACGTGTCCCCGTTGCCGTCCCCGACATCGTCGCCGTGCCCGTCCTCGTCGCCGTTGCCGTCCTCATCCACACCCGCCCCCGCGCGGCTGCCCTCCTGGGCCGTCGGCCCGCCCGGCACCGACGCTCCTCCCACCTGCGAGGTCCCGCACTTCGCGCCGCTCCGGGTGCGCGGTGGGGCGCACCGGCTCCGCCGTCTCGCCCGCTGCCGGCGTCGGGCCATGGCCGCGGGCCTGGCGGTCACCGCCGCCGCCCTGCTGGTGACGGGAGCGGGACCCCGGGAGACCGGGCGGGTCAGGGGCCATCCCGTGGCAGACCCGGTCCCCGAACGCCCCGCCTCCGTCGGGACGGTGACCGCGCCGGTACGCATCGCCGACGGCGCGACGGTACGGCTGCTGCGCCCCGGCGACCGCGTCGACGTGATCGCGGCCGAGGAGTCGGCGACGGGCGCCGGCGCCGCACGGATCGTGGCCCGCGGCGCCCGTGTGTCCAAGGTGCCGGCCGCCGACGCCGCCGAGAGCGGAGCCCTGGTCGTCCTGACCGTGCCCCGCCGCACCGCGGCCCGGCTGGCCGGCGCGGGAGCCACGTCCCGGCTGGCGGTGACGCTGTGGTGACGTCAGGGCCCACGATGGTGGAACCCGACTGGACACAGGGGCCGAGCCCTGCCGTAGGTTGCGGAGTCATTTGTTCCACAAGCAGCGCGGAAGGGTCTCGTGGTGAGCAAGCAGAAGGAGCCGGGCGTCTGGGAGGGCTTCAAGGCCTTCCTGATGCGGGGGAACGTCGTCGACCTGGCCGTCGCCGTGGTCATCGGCGCGGCCTTCACCAACATCGTCAACTCGGTGGTGAAGGGGGTCATCAGCCCGCTGGTGGGGGCGTTCGGCACGAAGAACCTCGACCAGTACCGGTCGTGCCTGAAGGCCCCCTGCGAGGTGGCGGCGGACGGGACGGTCACCGACGGCGTCGCGATCCTCTGGGGCACGGTGCTGAACGCGACGCTCACGTTCCTCATCACCGCGGCCGTCGTCTACTTCCTGATGGTGCTTCCCATGGCCAAGTACCTGGCCCGTCAGGAGGCCCGCCGCAAGGCGAAGGAGGGCGCGCACGAGGTCATGGAGGTGACCGAGCTGGAGGTCCTGAAGGAGATCCGCGACGCCCTGGTGGCCCAGCGCGGCTCCGGCCACGACCGCACGTAGCGGTTCTCGCGGCCCTCGGTCGGCGGTGTCAGAGGTGGTGGGGCGGCTTCTCGTCGAGGAAGCGCTTCAGGTCGGCCGCGCTGTCGCCGCCGGCATCGGGACGCTCGCCCCACCCGTGGTCCGTGTCGTCGGAGGACGGCCGGCTGAACGGGTCGTCGAAGACCAGCGCGGCCTTGGGGTCACGCGGTTCGGGGGCGGGAGCGTCACTCATGCCTCCAGAGTACGGCCCCGGGCCCGGTCCCGGCCGACGGCCGACCACGGATCTCTCCCCCGGCCCGTCCAGGTGTCCGCCGGGCCGGTGCGCGCCTTCGCCTGGCCCGTTCACGCGGCCGCCGGGCCCGTCCGCGCACTCCGTCGGTCCCCCCGGGAACTTGTGCGTACCCGAGCGAGAATTCCCCCGGGTTATCTGGTCTGCTTGGCCGCATGACGTCCCGTTCCACGCCCTCGACCCCCTCGGCTCCGGAACCGGAACCGGAACCGGAACCGGGCGACGGCACCGCCTCGGCCGCGCCCCGGCCGTCGTCCTCGTCCTCGCCGCCGGCTTCGACCTCCGCGTCCGGTATCCGCCGAGCTCCGGTACGCAGGCTGGTCGCACGGGGGCGCGGGGAGGAACACCGGGTCGCCTCGCCCCTGGAACTCTTCTTCGACCTGTGCTTCGTGGTCGCCGTCGCCCAGGCGGGTGTCCAGCTGGTGCACTCCGTCGCGGAGGAACACGCGGCCGAGGGCATCGCCAACTACGCGATGGTGTTCTTCGCGATCTGGTGGGCCTGGATGAACTTCACCTGGTTCGCCTCGGCCTACGACAACGACGACGTGCCGTACCGGCTGGTGACGCTCGTCCAGATCACCGGTGTGCTGGTGCTTGCCGCCGGGGTCACCCGGGCCTTCGAGGACCACGACTGGCTGCTCGTCGTGCTCGGATACGTGATCATGCGGCTCGCGATGACCGCGCAGTGGCTGCGGGCCGCGCGGACCGCGACGGGCGCCGAGCGGACCACGGCCCTGCGGTACGCGGGCGGTGTGGCGCTCTGCCAGATCGGCTGGCTGGGGCTGCTGGTCCTGCCGGAGCCGGCCAGACCGTGGCTGTTCCTGGTGATGGCGATCGCCGAACTGAGCGTGCCGGTGTTCGCGGAGAAGGGCTTCCAGACGTCCTGGCATCCGCATCACATCGCCGAGCGGTACGGCCTGTTCACCATCATCGTGCTCGGCGAGACGATCCTGGCGGCCACGGTCGCCGTGAAGTCGGCGGTGGACGACGAGAACGCGCTGGGCGAGCTGCTGCCGATCGCGGTGGGCGGGCTGCTGATCGTGTTCTCGGCATGGTGGGTCTACTTCACCGTTCCCATCCACGGCCATCTGCGCTCCAGCAGGGAGAGCTTTCTGTGGGGCTACGGCCACTACCTGATCTTCGCCTCGGCGGCCGCGATCGGTGCCGGGCTGGAGGTCGCGGTGGAGCAGGTGGTGGGCAAGGCGCACATCTCCACACTGGCCGCGTCCGCCGCGGTGACCCTGCCGACGGCGCTGTATCTCCTCTCCGTGTGGGCGCTGCACGCCCGCCACTACAAGGTGGGCACGACCCGGCAGGCCGTTCTGCCGCTCTCCGCGCTGGCCGTGGTCGGGTGCACGTTCCTGGGGCACTGGGCGGCCCCGGCCGCCGGCCTCGTGGCCGCCGCGACGGTCGCGGTCGGGGTCACGCTCACCGTCCGCGACCACCGCACCGAGGGAACCCCGCAGGCCCCCGGCGCGGGCCCGGACCACCACACCAGTGACGCCCATGGCAGTTGACGCGCTCACCGACGTCGCCGGCCTGCGGGTCGGTCACGCCACCCGGGCCGGCGGCGGCTGGCTGACCGGGACCACGGTCGTGCTGGCCCCGGTGGGCGGCGCGGTCGCGGCCGTGGACGTACGCGGGGGCGGGCCCGGCACCAAGGAGACGGACGCGCTGGACCCCCGCAACCTGGTGCAGAAGGTCGAGGCGCTGGTCCTGACCGGCGGCAGCGCCTACGGGCTGGACTCCGCGTCGGGGGTGATGGCCTGGCTGGAGGAGCGGGGGCGGGGTGTGCGGGTCGGCCGTGACCCGGCGCACGTGGTGCCGGTGGTGCCGGCCGCCTGTGTCTTCGACCTGGGCCGGGGCGGGGACTTCGGGGCCAGACCGGATGCCGCCCTCGGCCGGGCCGCGGTCGAGGCGGCCGACGCGAACGGGCCCGGCGCCCCGGTGGCGGAGGGGTGCGTGGGTGCCGGGACGGGCGCGACGGTCGGGCTGCTCAAGGGCGGCATCGGCACCGCGAGCACCGTGCTGGACTCGGGCATCACGGTGGCCGCCCTGGTGGTGGCCAACGCGGCCGGCTCGGTGACGGATCCGGAGACGGGGGTGCTCTACGGGGAGTTGTTCCAGGGGCGTACGCCGTATCCGGCGCCGGAGGTCCACGAGAGAGCGCGGCGCCGGATCGCGGAGGCCGCGGCGCTTGGCCCCCCTCCCCCGATGAACACCACGCTGGCCGTGGTCGCCACCGACGCCGACCTGACCCGCGCCCAGGCCCAGAAGCTGGCCGGGACGGCACACGACGGCATCGCCCGCGCCGTGCGTCCCGTGCATCTGCTCAACGACGGGGACACGGTGTTCACCCTGGCGACGGGCGCCCGTCCGCTGCCGCCACAGGCCGGCCCCCTCGCCCTCAACGAACTCCTCGCGGCGGGCGCCGACCTGGTGACGCGGGCGATCGTCCGGGCGGTGCGGGCCGCCGAGTCGGTGGACGGGCCGGGGGGCGCGTGGCCGTCGTACGGGGAGCTGTACGGAGACGGGTGAGGCCGGAGGGGGCGGGCGGCGAGGGGACGTGGAGGGGGCCGGGGGAGGGAGGGGACGGGGGAGGGAGGGGACGGGGGAGGGAGGGGACGGGGGGATGGGCCCAAAGAGGGCAAAAGGGGCTGAGGGATCGGTAGTTCCAGCGTTCAGCGGGTGCCGCCGGGGGTGATTGTCCCGGTTCTGTCACGTGATGCCGTCAGGCCGGAGTCAGCGGGAACCCGCTCGGCCGCCGCTCGCTCTCTCTCCACGTAACGGAGCGGAGCACGTAGATCACGCGGATCACGCGGACCCGAAGAAGCTGGAGCAGATCGTGACAAGGCCGAAGATTGCTGTACGGCGGGCACTGGGGACCTGTGCCGTGCTGGTGGTCGGTGCGCTGACCCTGACCGGCTGCGGCGGGGACGCCCAGGCCGACAACAAGAGCGGTGGCAAGGGGACTTCGGCGGGGGACGCGGCGGCGCGGATCACGATCTCGGCGAAGGACGGGTCGACGGGCGCGTCCATCAACGCGACCGGCGTGAAGGTCAGCGGCGGCAAGCTGACCGAGGTGAAGATGACGGCCGTAGAGGGCGGTGCGGCCGTCGCCGGCGAGATAGCGGCGGACGGGCGGTCCTGGAAGCCGAAGGAGCAGTTGGAGCGCGGCACGAAGTACCGGATCTCCGCGACCGCGAAGAGCGCGACCGGGAAGACGGCGGCGGCCAACTCCATCTTCACGACCGTGTCGTCGGCCAACAGCTTCATCGGGACGTACACCCCGGACAACGGCACCACGGTCGGGGTCGGGATGCCCGTGTCGTTCACGTTCGACAAGGCCATCACGGACAAGAAGGCCGTGCAGTCGCACATCAAGGTGACGTCGAGCAGCGGGCAGGAGGTGGTCGGGCACTGGTTCGGGGCGCAGCGCCTGGACTTCCGGCCCGAGGAGTACTGGAAGGCCGGTTCCAAGGTCACGATGAAGCTGGACCTGGACGGGGTGGAGGGCGCGAACGGCCTCTACGGCGTGCAGGACAAGACGGTCACCTTCACGGTCGGGCGTTCGCAGGTGTCCACGGTCGACGTGAACACGCAGACGATGACGGTCGAGCGGGACGGCAAGACGCTGAAGACCGTGCCGATCTCGGCGGGTGCCGCCGCGAACCCGACGTACAACGGCCAGATGGTGATCTCGGAGAAGTTCCGGCAGACGCGGATGAACGGGTCGACGGTGGGCTTCGGCGGTGAGTACGACATCGCGGACGTGCCGAACGCGATGCGGCTGACGACGTCGGGCACCTTCGTCCACGGCAACTACTGGTACGACCGCTCCAACCCGCCCTTCGGGCGCCAGGGCACGAGCCACGGCTGCATCGGTCTCGCGGACGCCCAGGGCGCGAACGGTGACACGCTCGGCAAGTGGTTCTTCGACAACTCCCTCATCGGCGACGTGGTGATCGTCAAGAACTCCCCGGACAAGACGGTCGCGCCGGACAACGGCCTCAACGGCTGGAACATGCCGTGGAGCGAGTGGACGGCCGGAGACGGCATCTGACCACTCCGTTCAGCGAGTTCGTGGGGCCGCGCGGGAACAGACCGCGCGGCTCCGTCGTTCAACGGGCGTACGTTTTCTCGGTTCCCGGACATGATGTCCTACCGAGGGGCTACGGTATGCACCCACAAGGTGACATGCAGCAACGCCGGGAGAAACCTTGAGCGTTCCGTACGAGACGGCAGCGTACGAGCCACCCGAGTCGCCCGAGTCTCCTGAGGAGCACCTCGCGCGGCTCCTCGGCCGCGCCCTGAACTCCTTCGAGCTGCCCGACGAGACGATCCGACAGCTGGACTGCGCCCTCGCCCACGACAGCTCGCTGCACTCCGCGCATTACAGTTCGGGGCTGCACCGGGCGACGTACCGGCACACCTGGCTGCTGGCCGACGGCTCGGCCGTCACTCTGTGGGAGCTGGTGCACAACACGGCGCTCGGCAGCGACATCCAGCACGAGGTGTACACCGACGACGAGGAGCTGCGGGCGGCCACGGCGCGCCTGCCGCTGCCGCCGGACGCCGCAGACTTCGAACTGCCCGCCGTCGTGGAGCTGGCGGCGTTCCCCGAGCCCCGCCACGAGTACGTGCCGGACGACTCGGCGGACCATGCCCGTCGTCTGCTGCGGCGCGCGGAGAACCCGGACTCGCCGGGGGACGAGCTCGCGACGCTGTTGCTGCGCACCGCGTTCGCGCACGAGATCACCCAGGCCTTCGGCCGGCCGCACCGTCCGGCACGGCACGGCCGGCCCGGCTTCAGTTTCTCGCTCTACGAGCACGCGTTCCTGCTCACGGACGGCCAGGAGATCTCCCTGTGGGAGGTCGAGCACACGGCCACGGCGGACGGGCGTCACATGTGCGAGGTGTACGCGACGGAGGACGCGGCCCGGGACGCGATGGAGCGGCGGGCGGGAACACTCGGCTGACGCCCGGCCGAGCCGAGCGTGTACGGCTTCGTCGGCGCAAGGGCCGAGGGACGACAGACCGGGCGGCGCAGGACCGGGCGACGAAGGGCCCCTGACGGGCCCTGGACGGGCCCGGTCGGTGGCGGGGTCAGGCGAGGCGGTCGTCGCTGAACTGGCGGGCCAGGAACGCGAAGGCGTCCTGTTCCGCCGGGGTCAGCTCGACGTGCTCCACGTGCGGGCCCCTGTGGCGCTGGTGCGGCAGGCCCCACACGCGCTGCCCGCGCCGACCGGTCAGGGCGGCGAAGCGGCCTCGGTGGACCTGGTGGTCCCGGTTCAGTACGCGGACCAGCACGGCGACCCAGATGACCGACGCGAGGGCGAGGGCGGCCAGGCCCAACGGCTGGAGGATCGACACGTGCTCAGGCATGCCGTCCAGTAGACACCACCGGAGGGGACTTCGAGCCCGGACCGTGACGTATCTCGCAGGTGTGGCGTACACGTCATACGCGCGGCAAAGCGGCCCAAAGGGGCGCGCGGGGCGAGGGCGCACGGAGCCAGGGTGTGTGCGACGGCGCTCCGCCGGGACGCGTAAGGCCGCGGCCCCTGCCGGGAGAGGGCCGCGGCCTGCGTACGGTCACGGGTTCAGGCCGCGACCGGCTCCTTCGTCCGTTCCTCGGCGGCCGTGGGCGCGGAGTCGGGCGCGGTGCCCGCCGGGGCCTTGCGCAGGCCCTTCAGGAGGATGACCAGGCCGGCCGTGACGGCCGTACCGACCGCGATGGCGAGCAGGTAGAGGAGCGGCTTGCCGATCAGCGGAGTGACCCAGATGCCGCCGTGCGGGGCGCGCAGGGTCGAGCCGAAGGCCATGGCCAGCGCGCCGGTGACCGCGCCGCCGGCCATGGAGGCCGGGATCACGCGCAGCGGGTCGGCCGCGGCGAACGGGATCGCTCCCTCGGAGATGAACGAGGCGCCGAGCACCCAGGCCGCCTTGCCGTTCTCCCGCTCGGTGGTGGTGAACAGTTTCTTGCGGATCGTGGTGGCGAGCGCCATGCCCAGCGGCGGGACCATACCGGCTGCCATGACGGCCGCCATGATCTTCATCGCGGCGGGACTGGGGTCCTGCACGGCGATGCCGGCGGTGGCGAAGGCGTAGGCGACCTTGTTGACCGGGCCGCCCAGGTCGAAGCACATCATCAGGCCGAGGAGGATGCCGAGCAGGACGGCGTTGCTGCCGGAGAGGCCGCTCAGCCAGTCCGTCATGCCCTTCTGGGCCTCGGCGATGGGCTTGCCGATCACCACCAGCATCAGGAATCCGACGATCAGCGACGAGATCAGCGGGATCACGACCACGGGCATGATGCCGCGCATCACCGGCGGGATCTTGATCCGCTGGATGCCGAGGACGACTCCGCCGGCGATCAGTCCGGCGACCAGGCCGCCGAGGAAGCCGGCGTTGATGTTGGCGGCGATCATGCCCCCGACGAAGCCGGGCACGAGACCCGGCCGGTCCGCCATGCCGTAGGCGATGTATCCGGCGAGGACCGGGATCAGGAAGCCGAAGGCGACGGCGCCGATCTGGAACAGCAGGGCCGCCCAGCTGTCGACCTGGAGCCAGTCGAAGTGTTCGGTGACCGGCTTGGCCTGGTTGATCTCCCAGCCGCCGATCGCGAAGCCGAGGGCGATCAGCAGACCGCCGGCCGCGACGAAGGGGACCATGTAACTCACGCCGGACATCAGCCACTTGCGCAGTTTGGTGCCGTAGCCGTCGCCGGACTCGCCCGCGCGGTCGACGGGGGTACCGGGCCGGGCGGCGGCCGTGACCTCGCCGCGCTCGGCCTTCTCCCGGACCTCGGCGATCAGTGCGGCGGGGCGGCTGATGCCCGCCTTCACGCCGACGTCGACGGTGGGCTTCCCGGCGAACCGGTCCTTCTCCCGTACGGGCACGTCGTGGGCGAAGATCACGCCGTCGGCGGCGGCGATGACCGCGGGGTCCAGGCGGGAGAAGCCGGCCGAGCCCTGCGTCTCGACGACCAGCTCGACGTCACCGGCGTCCCGGCCCGCGTTCTCCAGCGACTCGGCGGCCATGTAGGTGTGCGCGATGCCGGTGGGGCAGGAGGTGACGGCGACGATACGGAAGGGACGGGCTTCGGCGGGGGCGGTCGGCGCCGGGTCGGCCTCGGCCGAAGCAGTCCCGGTCGGGGCGGTCACAGTCGGGGCGGTCCCGGTTGCGGAGGCCGCGGCCGGGATGGCCTCCTCGGGGGCGGTCGGCGCCGGGGTGGTGCTGACCGCGGCGGCGTCGGGGGAGGCCGTTCCGCCCGACGCCGCCGCGGAGTGTTCGGTGCCCTCGGCCGCGTCGTCGCCGGGGGCGTCGCCCCGGATGAGCGCTGCGGCGCGGGCCGGGTCGTCCACGGCGCGCAGTGCGTCCGTGAACTCGGTGTTCATCAGCTGGCGGGCGAGGGAGGAGAGGATCGTGAGGTGGGCGTCGTCGGCGCCCGCGGGGGCGGCGATGAGGAAGATCAGGTCGGCGGGGCCGTCGGGTGCGCCGAAGTCGACGCCGGCCGTGCTGCGGCCGAAGGCGAGGGTCGGCGCGGTGACGTGCTCGCTGCGGCAGTGCGGGATGCCGATGCCGCCGTCGAGGCCGGTGGGCATCTGTGCCTCGCGGGCGGCCACGTCGGCGAGGAAGCCGTCCAGGTCGGTGACCCGGCCCTTCGTCACCATGCGCTCGGCGAGGGCACGCGCCGCCGCTTCCTTCGTCTCGGCGGACAGGTCGAGGTCGACCAGGTCCGCGGTGATCATCTCGCTCATCGCGGGCTCCTTCGCACGCGTATCGCCCGGGGGGTGTGGTGGGCGGGGGTGGGGAGGGGAGGGTGGGGGGCGTGGGTCACGGGGGCCTGCCCAGGGAGGGGGGTGGGGAGGAGGGGTGGGGCGGCGGCTAAGGAAAAACGAAGGTTCGTTCGCGGCAGCCCAGCACCGTCACCGGCGCCGTCACCGGCGTGGCCATCGTCCCACCGCACCCACGGTCCACCAACGCCGCTAAAACGAACGTTCGCTCTCGTTCGCCCGTTCATGACACCGGCTCCCGCAGGACCCGGTCCATCGGCACCTCCGAGGTCACCGTCACCGCCGCCGGATCCAGGTCGCGCGGGGTGGGCATGACGCTGCCCGGGAGCTGGACGGCCGCGGCGCCATGGGCGACCGCCGAGGCCAGCGCCTCGGGGCCGTGCCCGCCGGCGATCAGGAACCCGGCGAGGGAGGAGTCGCCGGCGCCGACGTTGCTGCGGACGACGTCGACACGGGCGGTGCCGAACCAGGCGCCCGAGGCGTCGACGAGGAGCTGGCCGTCGGCGCCGAGGCTGGCCAGCACCACGCCCGCTCCCATCTCGCGGAGCTCCTCCGCGGCCTTGGCGGCGTCGCCGACCGTGGCGAGGGGGCGTCCCACGGCCTCGGCGAGTTCCTCGGCGTTGGGCTTGACGACGTCCGGGCGTTCGCGGAGCGCGGCGAGCAGGGCCGGGCCGGAGGTGTCCAGGGCGATGCGGGCGCCGGCCGCGTGGGCGCGGGCGACGAGTTCGGCGTACCAGGACGGGGCGAGGCCGCGCGGGAGGCTGCCGCAGCAGGCGATCCAGGAGGCGTCGGCGGACTGGGCGCGGACCGTTTCCAGGAGGAGTTCCCGCTCGGCGGCGGACAGTTCGGGGCCGGGTGCGTTGATCTTCGTCAGGACGCCGTCGGCCTCCGCGAGGGCGATGTTGGAGCGGGTCGCCCCGGCGACCGGCACCCGGGCGACCTCGATGCCCTGGGCGTCGAGCAGGTCGGCGACCAGCGCGCCGGGTGCTCCGCCGAGGGGCAGTACGGCCACGGTGCGCCGGCCCGCGGCGGCGACCGCCCGGGAGACGTTGACGCCCTTGCCGCCCGGGTCCATGCGCTCACCGGTGGCCCGGATGACCTCGCCGCGGTCGAGGGAGGGGACCTCGTAGGTGCGGTCGAGGGACGGGTTCGGGGTGACGGTGAGGATCATGAGCGGTCTTTCCGGCCGGTGGTGGAGCCGCCCCCGGGTTCGGTGCCGGGGACGCGCAGCACCTCGGTGCCCTTGCGTTCGATGGTGAGGGCGTCCTCGGGATTCAGCCCGCTGTCGGTGATGAGCAGGTCCACGTCGTTCAGGTCGCCGAAGCGGGCGAAGTGCTCCTGGCCGTGCTTGGAGGAGTCGGCGAGCAGCACCACACGCCGGGCGGCGGCCACCGCCGCCCGCTTCACGGCGGCCTCGGCGAGGTCGGGCGTGGTCAGGCCGTGGTCGACGGAGAAGCCGTTGGCGGCCACGAAGAGGACGTCCGCGCGGATCTCGCCGTAGGCCCTGAGCGCCCAGGCGTCCACGGCGGCGCGGGTGCGGTGGCGGACGCGGCCGCCGACCAGGTGGAGCTGGATGCCCGGGTGGTCGGCGAGGCGGGCGGCGATGGGCAGGCTGTGCGTGACCGCGGTGAGCGCGGCCTCCAGCGGGATGGCGGCGGCGAGGCGCGCGATCGTCGTACCGGCGTCGAGGACGATCGTTCCGTCGGTCGGCAGTTCGGCGAGGGCGGCCTGGGCGATGCGGTCCTTCTGGTCGGCGGCGGTGCCCTCGCGTTCGGCGAGGTCGGGCTCGAAGTCCAGGCGGCCGGCCGGGATCGCGCCGCCGTGCACGCGCTGGACGAGACCCGCACGGTCGAGGGTCTTCAGGTCCCGGCGGATCGTCTCGGCCGTGACCTGGAACTGCTCGGCCAGCGACACCACGTCCACCCGGCCGCCGTCCCGCGCGAGCCGGAGGATCTCCTGCTGCCGCTCGGGTGCGTACATGTCCGTTCGCCTCCGACTGGTGCCCGACTCTGTGGTTTCGATCGGAGACTACGCCGGGATGTCCGGAAAGTAAACAGGTTCGAACGTAAAACAGGCACGAGCAGGCATGATCGGGCATGAGTGGGCGGGGTGGGCGACACAAGTGTGCGTGATGGGCCGACACGGGCATGCCGGGTGGGGCACGGCGCGCGCGGCGGGGCAGGGGTGTGCCGGCCACACCGCTCGGCCGTACGAGACGGGAGCAGGGCCAAGAGGCGGGAGCGAGCGGCAGGGCGTACGACGGGCGGGAGCCGGCCCGGGAGGCGGATGCGTGCGTACGACGGCAGCGGGGCCCGGCACCCTGAAGGTGCCCGGCCCCGCTGCCGATCGCCGCCCGGCGGGCAGACCCGCCGCCCGGCCGGTCAGCGCACCGGCTCACCGGCCGTCACGGACGCCGGCACTTCGGCCAGCACGGGCGTCGACTCACTGCCCTTCACGGGCGTCGACTCACTGGCCTCCGCGGACGGCTGCTGACTGGCCTTCACCGACGGCGGCTGACCGTTCTCCGCGGTCGCCTCGGTCTGCACCGCAGCCCGTGCCGGCAGCGCGAACATCAGCAGGAAGATCGCGAACAGGACCGCGGCCACCCAGCCGAGGGCGTACTCGAAGGAGTCGACGAAGGCGGGGCCGATGTCGGCCGGCGCGAGGTGGTCGTCCATGACGCCGAAGAAGACGACGGCGACCAGGCCGAGCCCCAGCGCGTTGCCCATCTGCTGGACCGTGCTGATCAGCCCGGACGCGGACCCGGCGTGCTCGCGCGGCACCCCGGAGAGGATCGCGTCGGTCAGCGGGGCCACGATGAGCCCCATGCCCGCGCCCATCACGACCAGCGGGAGGGCCATCTGCCAGGGAGTGATGGCCTGGCCGTAGTGCGCCGACGCGCCCAGGTAGAGCAGGACTCCGGCCGCCATCAGCAGCGCTCCCGCCTGGAGGACCTTGCGGCCGAAGCGCGGGACGAGCTTCTGGACCGAGACGCCGGCCGCGACCGACACGGCGAGGGAGAACGGGACACCGGTGAGACCGGCCCGCAGGACGCTCCAGCCGAGGCCGGTCTGCAGGTACAGCGTCCAGACGAGGAAGAACACCCCGAGGGCGACGCCGAAGACGGTCTGCACGGCGATGCCCGCCGCGAAGCTCTTGACCCGGAACAGCGACAGTTCGATGAGCGGGGACCCGTCGCGCGCGGTCTTGCGCCGCTCGTACGCCACCAGCGCCGCGAGCACGGCGAGCGAGCCGGCCATCGAGACGTATCCCCACAGCGGCCAGCCCAGCTCCCGGCCCCGGGTGAGGGGGTAGAGCAGCATCAGCAGACCGGCCGTGACCAGCGCGACGCCGACGAGGTCCAGCTTCAGGGCGTGCGGGGCCCTGGACTCGGTGATGAACCGGCGGCCAAGGATCAGGCCCGCGACACCGACCGGAAGGTTGATCAGGAAGATCGCCCGCCATTCCAGGCCGAGCGGGTTCCACTCGATGAGCAGGGCGCCGAGCAGCGGGCCGGAGACCGCGCCCAGGCCCACGATCGCCCCGAACAGGCCGAAGACCTTGCCGCGTTCGTGCGCCGGGAAGGTCGCGTGCACGATCGACAGCACCTGCGGCACCATCAGCGCGGCGGTCGCGCCCTGCGCGATCCTCGCCGCCACCAGCATCTCCGGGTTCGCGGCGAGGCCGCACAGCGCGGAGGCGACCGTGAAGCCGCCGATGCCCAGGAGGAAGACCCGCCGTCGGCCGTGGATGTCGCCCAGCCTGCCGCCGGTGACGAGACCCGCGGCGAAGGCGAGGGCGTAGCCGGCGGTGATCCACTGGATCTGGCTGAACGAGGCGTGTTCGCTTCGCTGGATGGAGGGGACGGCGATGTTGACGATGGTGACGTCGACGAGGTCCATGAAGGCGGCCGTCATGACGACGGCGAGGGCGATCCAGCGCCGTCGGTCGGCGTCGGGGGGTGACGGGAGCGCTGTTCCGGTGGCGGTGGTCGGGTCACTGGCGGTCGATCGGGACTGGTCGCGCAGTTCCCCGCGCCCCTTCAGGGCGCTCGTTGTCGAGGTCATGCTGTGAAGGTAGGGGTCGAGTAGGTCAGATCGTGTCCTACTTCTCCGGCATGCTCGGGGCATGACTACGGACACCCCGGCGCGACTCCTTCAGCTGCTTTCCCTCCTCCAGACGCCCCGTGAGTGGCCGGGCGGTGAACTCGCCGAGCGGCTGCGGGTCTCGCGGCGGACCGTCCGGCGGGACGTCGACCGACTGCGCGAGCTGGGCTATCCGGTGCAGGCGACCATGGGCGCAGAGGGCGGCTACCGGCTGGTGGCGGGCAAGGCGATGCCCCCGCTCGTCCTGGACGACGAGGAGGCCGTGGCGATCGCGGTCGGGCTGCGGGCCGGGGCCGGGCACGCGGTGGAGGGCGTGGACGAGGCGTCCGTACGGGCGCTCGCCAAGCTCGAACAGGTGCTGCCGTCGCGGCTGCGCCACCGTGTCTCCACACTGCAGGCCGCCACCACACCCCTGACCAGCGGCGACGGGGCGACTGTCGCACCGGAGACGCTGACGGTGATCGCCTCGGCGGTGGCGGGCGGGGAGCGGCTGCGCTTCGCCTACCGTTCCGGCGACGGCACGGACTCGCGGCGCCACTGCGAGCCGTACCGGCTCGTCTCGACCGGCTTTCGCTGGTATCTCGTGGCGTACGACCTCGACCGCGCCGACTGGCGCACCTTCCGGGTCGACCGCGTCGAAGAACCCTTCGCCACCGGCGCCCGGTTCACGCCGCGCGAGCTGCCCACGGGGAGTGCGGAGGAGTATCTGCGGCAGTCGGTGTACCGGCGGCAGGAGACGTACGCGTTCGACGTCACCTTCGCCGCGCCCGCCGAGTTCATCGCGGCCCGGCTGCCCCGCTGGCTCGGTACGCCCGAACCGGTCGACGAGCGCAGCTGCCGGCTGCGGGCTTCCGTCGGTGATTCCGTGGAGTGGCTGGCCGTGCGGGTGGCCATGGTCGGCTGTGAGTTCATCGTGCACGAGCCGCCGCAACTGATGGAATACGTAAGGGAGTTGGGCGCGCGGCTGATCCGGGCTGCGGGCGGCGCCGAGGAGTGAGGCACCTGGCTCCGGTTCCGCGAGCGCGCTGACATGCGGGTTCGGCCGTCGCCGAGCCTCCGGCGGAGAGGGCTTCCTGTGGCACAATCTGCCGTTCGGGTCACCCCGGGGTTCAGGTCCGGGGTGGCCCTTCTCGCTGTCCGGGCGGCGAACGGAATGAAGCCGGGCTTCGGCGCCAGGGGGGGA